>CAJOQO010000046.1 GCA_905236545.1 uncultured Lachnospiraceae bacterium | reverse complement strand
TCTAGTACACCGAATAATTAATTTCTGGTACATTCACGCAGGATGATTGCTCATACACAAGGCAGAGGAGGGAGTTGATGTGGGCATCAACGACCGACGATAACGTAGTGTATGAGCAATTAGACAAGCGAATGTGCCAGTTAATTAATATTCGGGGTACTAGTAGTTCTCTGACAATGACACATCCTTTCACATCTGTTTCAGATAGATCAGAAGAACCGAGATATCAGCCGGATTCACTCCCATGATACGTGAAGCCTGCCCGATGGAAGAAGGACGGTGTTCCTTCAGCTTCTGTCTGGCCTCATTGCGAAGACTCGGTATCCGGTCATAATCCAGATCATCCGGAATCTTTCTCTGCTCCATCTTCCTGAACTGCTCTACCTGTTTTTTCTGACGAAGAATATACCCCTCGTACTTTATCTCGATATTAACCTCTTCCTGTACGCTTTCAGGAAGAGCCGGCCGTTCCGGATCGATCGGCGCCAGCTTTTTATAGTCAAGCTCCGGGCGGCGGATCAGCTCCGCGAGGGATGCAGAAGAAGCCAGCGGAGTACTTCCCGCTTCCTTCAGAAATGTGCCTGCCTTCTCTCCCGCGCCGATCGTCACAGCCTTCGTTCTTCTGATTTCCTCGGCAATCTGTCTGCGCTTTTCCAGAAATCTCTCATATCTTTCCTGATCAACCAGTCCTGCCCGATATCCCTTTTCAAGCAGGCGCAGATCCGCGTTATCCTGCCGGAGCAAAAGCCTGTATTCAGCACGTGATGTCATCATACGATACGGTTCATGATTCTCCTTCGTGATCAGATCATCCACCAGAACACCGATGTATCCTTCCGATCTGTCGATCCTGAGCGGTTCCCGTCCGAGAATCTTCATCGCGGCATTGATACCGGCATACAGTCCCTGTGCCGCGGCCTCCTCATAACCGGAGCTGCCGTTAAACTGTCCCGCGGAAAACAGACCAGGCACTGAGCGGAACTCAAATGTATCCTTCAGCTGCAGGGCATCTATGCAGTCATATTCGATCGCATAGGCCATCTTCACGATTCTCGCATTCTCGAGTCCCGGAACCGTACGGTACATCCGTACCTGAACATCCTCCGGCATACTGCTGGACATGCCGTCGATATACATCTCATCCGTTTCCCTTCCCTGCGGCTCCACAAAAACCTGATGAGATGTCTTCTCAGAGAACCGGACAACCTTATCTTCGATAGATGGACAGTAGCGGGGACCGGTTCCTGTGATCTTTCCTGAAAAAAGAGGAGACCGGTCCAGATTCGCGCGCAGGATCTCATGGGTCTGCTCATTCGTATGGGTCAGATAAACCGGAACCTGTTCGATCTGTACGGTCTCCGGATCGGTTTCAAAGGAAAAGGGAATCACGGGAACATCTCCGTCCTGCCGGGTCATTTTTGAATAATTGATCGTTTTCCCGTCGATTCTTGCAGGCGTCCCCGTTTTAAACCGATGCATGCCGATTCCATGTTTTCTGAGGGAATCTGTCAGATATGTAGCCGCCTGCATGGCATTCGGCCCGGTCGCGACGGATACATCCCCATAGATACACCTGGCATTCAGATAGGTTCCCGTACACAGAACCGCAGCCCTGCAGTTCCATACAGTACCGGAAATGGTTTTTACACCGGTCAGAACATTCTTCTGATCGGTAACAATCTCTGTCACCTCCTGCATCCGGATCTGAAGATGCTCCTGCTTTTCCAGTGTCCGCCGCATCCTGGAGGAATAGGCCGCTTTATCCGCCTGCGCCCGGAGAGAATGCACCGCGGGACCTTTCGACCGGTTCAGCATCCTGCTCTGCAGAAATGTATGATCGATGCATCTTGCCATCTCTCCGCCAAGCGCATCGATCTCCCGCACAAGATGTCCCTTGGAGCTTCCTCCGATATGCGGATTGCACGGCATCATGGCAATGGATTCAACACTCATGGTAAACAGCACTGTCTCAAGGCCCAGCCTGGCGCATGCCAGCGCAGCTTCACACCCGGCGTGACCCGCTCCCACGACCGCCACATCAACATATTCTTCCAGGGTCTCAGAGCCCATGTGTCATTTTCCTCACTTTCCCATACAGAATCTGCTGAATATCTCATCAACCAGATCTTCTCCGACTTCCTCTCCGATGATCCGGCCAAGAGCCTCATACGCGCTCATCAGATCTACAGAAAAAAAGTCCTCGCTCATCCCGGCGTCAAGACTTTCCTCAACACGCGCAAGCCCCGCAAGCGCGTCCTCCAGAAGAGCTTTGTGGCGTGTATTTGTGATCATAACCTCATCGTTCCATGACAGCCTTCCATGGAAAAACAGATTCTCAAGAACTCCCGCAAATGAGTCATACCCGTCTCCCTCCCGGGCGGAAATCGGAAGGATAATCTCTTCGCCGGAATGATCCTGCCCCTGAATCTGATGAAGCAGTCTCTGCACATCCTCCTGCGTCGTAACTGTTTCAAGATCCGATTTATTCATCAGGATAATCGAACGGCGGCCGGTAAGAAGGGCGGCGATCCTTCTGTCACTTTCATCAAGGGGAACCGAAGAATCTACCATCCAAAGCAGCAGATCCGCTTCCCTCACAGCCTGTCCCGCCCGTTCCACACCGATCTTTTCAACCGTATCCTCCGTGTCCCGGATTCCGGCCGTATCCGTAATGATAAGAGGGATTCCATGAAGCTGGATCGTTTCCGTAAGAAGATCCCGCGTCGTTCCGGCTATCTCCGTCACAATCGCACGCTCTTCCCCGAGAAGCAGATTCAGCAGAGAGCTCTTTCCTGCATTCGGTTTTCCGACAATAACCGTCCGGATCCCTTCCCTGACGATCCTGCCATCCCCGGCGGTATCGATCAGGGCAGTGAGTTCTCTCTTCCATGTTTTGATTTCTTCGGCAAATGCGCTGATCTGCGGTGTAAAGTCCAGATTCTCCGGATCATCCAGGGAAGCTTCGATATGCGCAATCTCATAGAGAATGGAGGACCGAAGCGCGGTAATCTTCCGATAAAGCGCCCCCCGTATCTGGCTGACGGAATTCTTCAGCGCATATTCATTTTTCGCCTCAATCAGATCCATGACCGCTTCCGCGCGGGAAAGATCGACTCTTCCGTTTAGAAAGGCTCTCTTTGTGAATTCACCCGGCTGCGCGGCCCTCACATGGATCTGCCCGGAATCATCCGGAAAACCTGTATGCTCCCTGTTCAGGCTCAGTATGGTATCCAATACCTTTTTCATGACAAGGATACCGCCGTGACAGTTAATCTCGACCGTATCCTCCGCCGTGTAGGTTCTGGGAGCACGCATCACACTGACCAGCACCTCATCGATCAGCTTCTCATCCCTGTCACAGATATACCCGTAGTGAATCGTGTGGCTCGGAACATCCGGAAGATGCTTCTTTCCACCCGGTGAACGGTAAACCCGGTCTGCAGCCGCAATCGCGTCCGGCCCGGATATTCTGACGATCCCGATTCCGGATTCACTGACCGCGGTTGAAATGGCGGCAATGGTATCTGACGGATTCTCAATCATAACTGCATTCCTTACGAAAAATCAAAGTATAGCAAACGACAAAAGTGTTTTTCTTTTGTCGTTTGCTGCGCTGGATTTGCGTCGCCGAAGGCGACATAATACCGATGCAAATCC
>CAJOQO010000045.1 GCA_905236545.1 uncultured Lachnospiraceae bacterium | reverse complement strand
TGATTCGGTACAGTCCCTGATGCAGGGACTTCTTCTTAACCGGAATGATAATCCGGAGACCAGCTGCTGACCGAGATCCGGAGGCAATAATGATCTGGACATACAGGCCGTCAGATTTCTAACGGGATCCTGCCAAATGTATTTGAAGGGAATGTTGCGCTCCGGAATAACAGGTGGTAAACTTGTTATAATAAGTTTCATCCGGACTGAACAGTATTCTGTCCGGGTCTTTGTTTTTATTGTTTCCAATTGCTTTACGGATACCTCATGCTGAAAACAGGGAGGGAAGACGATGAGACATCTGAGTAAAAAACTGTTTATGGCTGCAGTTGCGGCGGCGTTTGCGCTTCTGCCTGCGATTCCTGCATTGGCATTGAGCCCCAATACGGTAGAATTCCGAACCGTTGAGAATGCGTCCCCTGGATGTACTTTGGTTGCGTCGGACGGGATCTATGTAGCTGACGCGCAGACTGCATTGAACCGGATCAATGAGATCCGTCTTGAGGCATGCAGGGAAGGGGTTGAGAATCCCGGTAAACGTGGAACGCCATTGACAGAGGCTGATTATGTTCCGATTCAGTGGTCATCTTCGCTGGAATACATAGCCAGGGTACGGGCAGCGGAGTCAAGTCTGGATATGTCACATACCCGGCCAAACGGAACAATCTGTTTTACAGTGACAGCGCCGGATGGAACACGTTCATCCGGTGAAGTTCTGGCCTGGAATCATTCTTCGGGCGTAATTTCAGGAATTAATCAGTGGTATGAAGAAAAGGCTGACTGGGTCAATAAAACCGGGGGAGTCACAGGGCACTATACTCAAATGATTGATCCCACGAGCCGGTATGTCGGGATTGGCTGCTTTTTAAACAAGAATGGAGTGTTTTATAATACAACAGCGGGAGAGTTTTCCTGCTATCCTGGCGCGGGAAGTTCAGAGATGGCGGCAATTCCGGATTGCAGAGTGATCATCGAGATCCGCCAGGATGCTTTAAAGAGTGCGGAAGTGGCGGAGATTTCCTCAAAGAATCAGAAAAAGGGAACGCTTGATAAAGGAGATACCATCAGCTGCGCACTTGGTCTTGTGACAGAATTGGCGGGATATAAGGCACTCGCATTTGATCTTGGGAGCATACAATGGACTTCAAGTGACGCTGGCATTGCGACTGTGGATACCAGCGGAAACATACAGATCACGGGTGTCGGAGCGGTGGTGATCTCCGCATCCTCCACAAGCGGTTACAGTTCTTCCATTACATATAATCCGGCTCATACGGTTGAGGATATCGAAGGAAAGGACGCGACATGCACGGAGACCGGCCTGACGGATGGACAGAAATGTTCTGTCTGCGGTGAGATCCTGAAGGCGCAGGAAGTCATCCCTGCGAAAGGCCATACAGTAGTTGAGGATAAAGCTGTCAACGCTACATTTGCGTCAACCGGTCTGACGGCAGGGACGCATTGCTCTGTATGTCATAAGATTCTTGTGAAGCAGGAGATCGTGCCGAAATTAACAGATGTTCCGTCTTCAGTGAAAGCAACGGTTAAAAAGAACAAGGTCACAGTGTCCTGGAAGAAGGTTAAGGATAAAGCGCTGCTTAAGCAGATCCGATCGATTCAGGTGCAGTATGCTGCGGACAAGAAGTTTAAAAAGAATAAAAAGACTGTTTTGGTTGACAGCAACAAGGCGAAGACCACGCTAAAGCCCGGGAGCAATAAGACCTGCTATGTCCGGGTGAGGTATAAAGGGACAAAAGGCTATTCGAAATGGAGTACGGTGAAGAAGGTGAAGCTAAAGAAGTAAGACAAAAAGAATGTCCAAAAGGAAACTATATCGCTCAGGGTGGAGATCCTGAGCGATATTATTTGTCCACCCAAAGAATGTCAGTTCAAATTTGCCTCGTCTCCGAAATCCCTGATCTGAACCGCCTTTATGCAGGGACTTTTTCTGCGTGAAGGAATAACCTTCGGGAGCCGTTACAGGTCACACCCCGGCCAGGCCCGGGCGGTGAGGCTGGCCGGGGTGTGGCCTGCAACCGGGAGACCAGTTTGCGCGTGATCGCTTTTCCCACAGCCTTGTATAAAAGAGCAAATAACGGTATAATGAAGAGACAACCAACAGAAGAAGACCGGCCAGGGCCGGATATGTGTCTGAATTCATAAGGAACCCAAGGGGCAGGCGTTCGATCCCGTGTATGCGGGCCGGGGCCGGATACGAGCGGAGGAGAAACATGAGCAAGGCGGCAGATGGAAGGATCGCTGACGGGCAGGAGGCGAAGAGTACGGTGAAGGCGAAAGCGAAGGCGGCGTCCAGGTTAGAAGCGGGAAAGGCTTCGGCGAAGAACGCGGCGAAGGAAGCCACAAAGGCTGCGGTAAAGACCGCCACGAAGGAAGTGACGAAGGCTGCGGCGAAGGCGGTCACAAAGGCGGCTGCGGCGAAGGCTTCCTCGAAGACTGCCGCCGGCAAGTCTGCAAAAGCAGCTGCCGGCAAGTCTGCAAAAGCGGCGCCGGAGCAGACAAAGCAGCAGGCAGAAGCGGTCGGCGCAGGCTATGAGTTCATTCACGACCTTGACCAGTACCTCTATGACAAGGGCGTACACTACGATATCTTTTGCAAGCTCGGCGCACACCCCTCACAGAAGGACGGAAAGAAAGGCATTCATTTTGCGGTATGGGCGCCCCATGCGGCCGAGGTTCACCTGATCGGAGAATTCAACGGCTGGGATGAGGAAAACATCGCGCTGGAAAGACTCGAGCCTTCCGGGATCTGGGAATGCTTCGTGGAGGAGGCGCAGGTCGGGCAGATGTACAAGTACCTGATCTACACCGGAGACGGACGCAAGCTCTACAAGGCTGACCCGTACGCAAACCAGGCGGAGAAGAGGCCGGGAACCGCTTCCGTGATCGCCGACATCTCGTCGATCCGCTGGACGGACAGCGTATGGATGAAGAAGCGCGCTTCCTTTAAACAGGAGACGAGCCCGATCTCGATCTATGAATGCCATATCGGCAGCTGGATGCGCCACCCGCATGCGGAAGAAGAGGACGGATTCTACGATTACCGCTATTTTGCTCATTCCATCACGGATTATCTGAAGAAAATGGGCTATACCCATATCGAACTGATGGGGATCGCCGAGCACCCCTTCGACGGATCCTGGGGCTATCAGGTTACGAGCTACTATGCCCCGACCAGCCGCTACGGGACGCCGGAAGACTTCGCCTATCTTGTGAATTACCTGCACCGCAACGGAATCGGCGTCATCCTCGACTGGGTGCCGGCGCATTTTCCGAAAGACGCCCACGGACTTGCGGACTTTGACGGGCAGGCGTGCTATGAGTACGCGGATCCCCGCAAGGGCGAGCATCCGGACTGGGGCACGAAGGTATTCGACTTCGGAAAGAGCGAGGTGAAGAACTTCCTGATCGGCAATGCGCTGTTCTGGATCGAGCAGTTCCATGTCGACGGCCTGAGAGTGGACGCGGTCGCGTCGATCCTCTACCTGGATTATGGACGCCGTGACGGAGAATGGGTGCCGAACAAGTACGGCGGCAATAAGAACCTCGAAGCGATCGAGTTCTTCAAGCATCTGAACTCGGTGGTGCTGGGCAAGAATCCCGGCGTCATGATGATCGCGGAGGAGTCGACCGCATGGCCGAAGGTGACCGATATTCCAGAGAATGACGGTCTGGGCTTTACCATGAAGTGGAACATGGGCTGGATGCATGATTTCAT
>CAJOQO010000044.1 GCA_905236545.1 uncultured Lachnospiraceae bacterium | reverse complement strand
GAGATTCTGAAAGCCCTGTATCGTGGCTGCGATATCCTCGTGCTCGATGAGCCGACAGCCGCGCTGACCGATCAGGAGGCGGAAGGCCTGTTCGAGATCATGAGGAAGCTGACGGGAGAAGGGAAGAGCGTCATCTTTATCAGTCACAAGATGAGAGAGGTACTGCACATCTCAGACCGTGTAACGATTCTTCGTGCCGGGCAGACAGTAGAGACAGTGAATATTGAAGATGTCTCCGGTGAAGAGCTTGCGAATAAGATGATTGGCCGTGAGATGAAGGCATCCCAGTATGAAAAAGTGGAGTCTTCCGGGGCGGCAGTTGCCGAGCTGCATCATGTCTGCTACCACAAAAATTCCAAGCATAACGGACTGAATGATGTCTCGATGGCCATTCGGCGCGGAGAGGTTGTAGGGATCGCCGGAGTGGACGGAAACGGGCAGAGTCAGCTGGCCTTGCTTCTGACGGGCAACATCGCGCCGGAGGAAGGTTCGATGGATCTGAAAGGTTCAAAGGTGGCGCGTTTTGATCCCAATGGCTTCATTCAGGAAAATGTTGCGCATATCCCGGAGGATCGCAATAAAGCCGGTCTGGTCGGGAACATGTCTGTCGCGGACAACCTGGTTCTCAAGAGCACCAGGGACAAGCGGTTTTCTGACGGAAACGGCCTGCACCTGAAGAAAAAGGCAATCAGCGCATACGCGATGGAGATGAGACAGAAGTATGATATCCGCTGTGCTTCCTCTGAGCAGGAAGCCAGAAACCTGTCCGGCGGCAACCAGCAGAAGGTGATCCTGGCGCGGGAACTTGAGGCTTCTCCGGATCTTCTGGTAGCGGTACACCCCACCAGAGGCCTGGATATTGGTGCGACCCGGTTCATCCACGACGTGGTGATCCAGCAGCGGGATCAGGGCCGCGGAGTTCTTCTGATCTCGGCAGATTTTGATGAAATCCTGGAGGTTTCAGACCGCATCCTGGTCATGTTTGAAGGCAGGATTATGGGAGAATACTCCGGCAAGAACCCGCCGATTGAAGAGATTTCGCTGGCAATGGCCGGAAAGTGAGGTGTGGCAAAGTATGAATAGAAAACACTCCGGTGCTCTGATTATCGTGCCCGTCCTCTCCATTGTGATTTCCTTCCTGATCGGCTGCATTATTATCGCAGCCCTTGGAGCAAGTCCGGCAGATGCCATGCAGTATCTGTGGAAGGGTGCTTTCGGCAATGTCCGCAATCTCGGCACGACATTCTCAAGGGCAACGCCCCTGATTTTTACGACCCTCTGCGCGTGTTTTGCCTATCGCTGCGGGGTCTTCAACCTGGGCGGGGAAGGCCAGTTTATCATCGGATCCATCCTTGCCTGCTATATTGCGACACAAGCGCCGTTTACCGGTGTCTTCGCTATCATTCTGTGTGCTGTCGCAGGCGCCATCGGCGGCGGTCTGTGGGCGGCGATCGCAGGCCTTCTGAAGGTGTACCGCGGGCAGAATGAGATGATCATCACGATCATGCTGAACTATGTGGCGACTCTGCTGATGGGTGTAGTCTATACCAACTGGCTGCGCGACGGCAGTGTTCCGCAGACCATGGCGGTTCCGGACGAAACCCAGCTTCCGTCCTTCCTGGGCCTGCGTGCAACCATCGCATTTCCCATTGCAATTGTGGTTGGCATCGTCATCTTCTATTTCCTGTTCTATACCTCTTCCGGATTCCAGCTCAGGGCGGTCGGTCTGAACATGACCGCCGCGAAGGTGAACGGATTCAATGTGAAGCGTTACCTGTTTATGAGCTTTGTCGTGTCCGGCGCGATTGCGGGACTGGGCGGTGCCCTGGAACTGCTTGGCACGCAGCTTCGGCTGATCAATGGTTTCGGCGCAGGATACGGATTCGACGGAGTTGCGATGGCGCTGATTGCCAGTCTGCACCCGATCGCAGGAATCGTGGTGGCCATCTTCTTCGCGGCGCTCCGCGTCGGATCGACGACGATGCAGACAGCCACCGGTGTTCCGACCAGCGTATCAGATATCATGCAGGCTCTTGTGATCGTCTTTACGGTAGCCGGCATGGCGATGGTGAAGCTGCCGGAATTCAGGAGCCTGTTCATGCGCAAGGAAAGAAAGGCGGTGTAAATATGGGATCATTTATCACGAATCTGATTCTTGCCAGCATCAGGATGGCTTCTCCGCTGAT
>CAJOQO010000043.1 GCA_905236545.1 uncultured Lachnospiraceae bacterium | reverse complement strand
GTTTATGTGAAGGAAGGAGACAAACAAAAAAGGAAGTATATCCGCAGCAAAACACAGGCCGGGCTCTACGAGAAGCTCTATACTCATTTCTTTGGTGTGGGGACTCTCGACCAGATCCATGCATTGTGGGCCGATCACCGCAGGCAGTTTGAAAATCTTGCTCCGGAAACGATCCTGAGGGAAAAGCAGCGCTGGAACAAGTATTTTCAGGATACGGATCTTGGGCAGATGCGGATCAACGACATCGACAACTTTATGATCGAGGATCATGTCTATTCCCTGATCAGAAAGTTCAGCCTGAAGGAGAAGGAGCTCAACGAGATCAGATTCCTGCTGAGGAAAACGTTTCACTTTGCCGAGAGGAGCAAGGTGATCACGAAAAACCCGATGGATAATGTCGAGATCAACAAGACCGGCTGCGCGCCGGCAACACCCCGGCTCAGTAAGTCACGCATCTACCTGTCGGATGAAATCACCCGAATGGATGCAGAGATCACCCGGGAGCTCCAGGACATTCCCTGGAACACCACTGCTCTTGCGATCAGGCTGCTGTTCCTCCTGGGGCTAAGGATCGGGGAAGTTGTTGTACTGCGAAGTTCCGACATCGACCCGGATGAGGAAACCATCCATATCCAACGGGAGGAGCGAACGGGCGAAGACGGGAAACCGGCCGTCGTCGAACACACCAAGAAAAAGAGCATTTACGGGAACCGCATTCTTCCGCTCGGACCGAAAGGCATGAAGCTGATCCGGGAAGTCCTGGAGATCAATGAAAAGAACTCCTTCAGGGACGGGGATTACCTGTTTCTTGGAGAGAAAGGGAAGCGGATCACCAGTCGGGCGGTCGATAATCGGATCCGGAAGCTCTGCACCCGCGCCGGGATCGAACCGGCCAAGTCCGCGCATGACATCCGCCGGACGGTCGCGACCATCCTCTACCGCAAAACCCATGATGTCGAACTGGTACGCCAGTTCCTCGGCCACAGCGACGTTGATACCACCTGGGGATACATCGTAAACATTGAAGAGGAAAAGAAGGACCGCCGGAAAATTGTGGAAGCCCTTCAGGGCGGCTCCGAAGCGAACATCGTAGACTTTGCCACCTACCGCAGGAAAGGATCCTCCAAGGGGCGTAAGGAGGGTAAAAACGGCAGGTTAGTCACTGGTTAGTCAGTAACCTGAACAAGTAAAAACTCCGGAAACCCGCCTTCCATCTGGGTCCCGGAGCCATATGAACAAGCGCGAGACGGGATTCGAACCCGCGACCTTCGCCTTGGCAAGGCGACGCTCCACCCCTGAGCCACTCGCGCATATCTGTCTTGTTCAGCGGTCTGTTTTCCGTGAACAAGACAGATAATACATGAAACGGTTTCATTTGTCAACAGTTTTTCTTCTTCTCCGTCGGTTTTTTTCCACTTCTTTTTCACTTTCCGTTTTACGTTTTTTCTTCGGAAACTGTTTTCTATCGTTGGGAGTCTCTCGAAAGATGATGGTTTTGCGGGACACATTCCTGCCGGATCATAGCACCCCGAAGAGTTCGGTAATTTCTCCCGGATCGATATCCAGCATACGGTCTGTCCGGATATCAGCATGTGAGAGCATACTTTCCACTTTGCTTTCCAGAGCCACGTTTATGAACCGGTCTACATCTATTCCGCGTAGTTCGAAAAAGAAGAAGGGATTCTCATCCAGCCGAAGTCCTATTCCATACATTGCAGCTGCCACATGCTTGCACATCAGCGCCCAGTCCGGGCAGCTGCAGTTGAAGCTGATCTCCGTCGGAGCAGGAAACAGACCTTCCTGCTGTGTGAACAGTTCTTTCAGATCTTCCGGAAACTTGCCATAGATCAGTTCTTCCATATTCTGGATACGACGGCCGCATTTCTCGATAACCCTCTGACACTTCTCCTCTGAAAGCGGGCTGATACGGATCTCCACCTTATATGGAATCTTGCGTGTGCCCTGTACCCGGGCCGTTACCTTTCCCTTTCCGACCTTCAGATCCACCACTGTTCCCGATCGTATATAACGGCGTCCCCGTTCAAGCCGGCTCGCGTAATCCGCGTACTGCTCCAGATTATTACACCATGCCTGTCCCCACCAGCTGGAACAGATTGTTCTGCTTCCTTTCTGCGGGATGGCAGGCTCAAACACCTGTCCTTTTTTCTTCGCATCCTTCACACTGGCATCAGCCCTGCGGCGAAGTTCATCCACGGAAGGCTGGCTGAAGGTTCCCGTATTCCAGTACCTGCTCATCGTTTTTTCTCTCCGTGCTGTTCTCGAATCACGCTCTTTGCATCACTGTTCTCGAATCACGCTCTTTGCATCACTGCTTTACCATCACGCTCTTTGCATCCCTGATTTGGCATCTCCGTCTTTCATCGCTGCCTCCGAATCAAAGCTCCAGCCGCATCAGGTCAAGAATCTCACGATCCCCAAGTTCCGTAATCCAGTTCTCACCTCCGGAGCCTATCACATTTTCCGCCAGCTCCTTCTTGCTGTTGATCAGGGTATCGATCTTCTCCTCTATGGTTCCTTCGGAGACAAGCTTATGCACCATCACATTTTTCTCCTGTCCGATCCGGTATGCACGGTCGGTTGCCTGATTTTCCACGGCAGGATTCCACCACCGGTCGAAATGAATCACGTGATTGGCGGCGGTCAGGTTCAGTCCCGTTCCACCTGCCTTTACAGACAGGATCATATAGGGGATATACGTCTCAGGATCATTGAACTCCTCTACCATACGGGTTCGGGTCTGTATACGGGTTCCCCCGTGGAGGACGAAGCCCTTCCGCCCGAATATGGAAGAAAGATACCTGGAAAGCTGTTCCGTGATCTCCCGGTACTGCGTGAAAACCAGCACCCGCTCACGTTTTTCGTAGATCGTCTCACAGATGTCCCGCAGCATGACAAACTTTCCGCTTTCCTCCGGCGCGTAACGATCCTGGCCGAGATACTGGTCAGGATGGTTGCAGATCTGCTTCAGCTTTGTCAGGGCCGCCAGAACGATTCCTCTTCTCTGCATACCGTCGACTTTTGCAAGGGCAGATTCCAGATCGCTGACATACTTTCGGTACAGAACGATCTGCTTCTTGCTCATCGACACATAGTCGATCTGCTCCAGCTTCTCCGGAAGATCCGCGATAATGCTCTTATCTGTCTTCACCCTGCGCAGGATAAAGGGAGAGACCATGTTTTTCAGCTTGCTGTATCCCTGTGTATTGCTCTCCAGCTGTTTTGTAAACTCCCTGAACTCTACAGAAGACCCAAGGAGTCCATGATTCAGGAAATCAAACAGCGACCAGAGGTTTGTCAGGTCATTTTCAATAGGAGTTCCCGTCATGGCGATCTTCTGGCGCGCCTTGAGCTTCTTGATGGATCTGGTCTGTTTCGTTCCCGGGTTTTTGATTGCCTGCGCTTCATCCAGAATCAGGGCATCCCAGGTGATATCCTCCAGCGCTTTTACCCTGGCCGCCATCCCATAGGTCGTGATCGTCAGGAATACCGGCTCTGTTCTTACCTTCTGATCCAGTGCTGCGGCTCCGCCTCCGTGGAGGATACAGTAGGGAAGGGACGGCGTGAATTTCAGATTCTCCTTCTCCCAGTTTCCCATCAGGGAAGCCGGAACGATGAGGAGAACCCTGCCTTCCGGATTCTCTTTGTACAGGTGCATCAGGAACGTCAGCACCTGAAGGGTCTTGCCCAGACCCATGTCATCTGCCAGACACGCGCCAAAGCCAAGCTCAGACATATAATTGAGCCAGGTGTAGCCTGTCTTCTGATACGGACGCAGCGTTGCCTGCACAGAGGACGGCACCTTTGCCTCGCGCATGGTGGATGGCTGGCGAAGCTTTGTGAGAAGCGAACCGAGCCATTTCCCATTGGTGATGAGCGGGCCTATATCAAGATCCGGCTGTTCTTCCACGCCGGTCTGGATCCGGAGCGCCTGCAGAAGGGTCAGGTCGCCCTTGTATTTTTCCATCTCTTTCAGGAGCGCCTTCAGTTTTGCATGATCTACCTCCACCCACTTTCCCTTCAGCCGGGCCAGGCCTTCCGTCTGGGCGAGAAGATATTCAATATCAGCCTGGGTCAGCTTAGTGCCGTCCAGTGTCAGGGAGGGAACCATGGATACTATGGATTCAAACCCCATCAGGGACGGTTTCTTCTCCCCCATGTTTACCGAAAGAGCCGGCGCCGCATACTGCCGTTTCCACCAGTCGGGCACCCTGCAGAGAATACCGGTTTTCTCGATCTCCTGAATCTTTTTCAGGAACTCATACGCTTCCTGCGTGGAAAAACGAAGCGGGTGAAAGAGCTCACCCGATTCTACGAACCGGCCGATCAGCTCAGACACCTCCGATGCCTTATTGAGGCAGGAAAGCAGGCCAACCAGCTTCTCTCTCTGATTCTTATACTCTGTCAGCGCGTAAGACAGCGGCATATGCCGGACCTTTCCCGCACTGTCCGTCGTGGCGTATGTTGCGATAAAGGCAAAAGGATATTCGTCATCCTTCTCATTTTCGACAAGATGAAAGAAGATGCGCTCGGGAACCCGAAGGCTCTGGCTGCGTTCCGTCAGAAACAGGGACACGCTTCCTTCAAATCCGGCTATCTCCCGGGAAAATGCCCCGTTCAGCCTTTCGAACGCACTCGTGATCCAGCTTCCTGTCACATGCTCGGAGCCTATGCCAAAAGGCACTGAATAAAGAAGTCTCTGCAGTACCTCTTCATCCGGCTCAACTTTCGCATCTTCCCTGGCAAGCTCCAGTTCGGGAAGCCTGGTCAGCTGTTTTGTAAACTCAGCTGACAGAGAATGAAGCCATTGAAAAGATGCACTCTCCCCGGCTGGTCTGTCTGTAAACCCCAGCCTGAAAAGTGCATCATAACGGTCCTTCGAAAAGTCTCTCTTCCATTTTCTGTGAAGCCTGTCCGGTCCCTGCCCGTCAGCAGATGCCTCAGGCACATCGAGATAAAAGGAATCCGGCGTGAAAACCACTTCTGTCCGCGCCGCTTCGATCTTTGAATTCATTTGTTTCTTTCCTTAGAATGGTGTTTCCTGTCATTATGCCGCAGCTGTGATATGCGGATCAGATCAGTGCTTCTGCAGAATCAGAATAGTGCTTTTGCAGAATCAGATCAGTGTTTTTGCAGAATCAGTTCTGTGCACCCGGAACGTTCGTTCAGCAGGTACTCTTCCAGAACCTGGTACTTTCCCGACTCTCCTGCTGCCTCTTTCAGATCCTCAGGCGTATCCGTGAGAACGACCAGCACCGCTTCTTTCCGCAGAACATCATCCGCCTTCCGGAGAAAATGCTCCGCGAAGGCCTTGCCTTCTCCCGGCTCAACACCAGGCAGATGCGTAATGATCTCATCAAAGAGATAATCATGCGTAAAATCAAAGAAATCTCTGTTGATATAGTGCACCGGGATCCGCAGCCTGGCTTCTGCCCCGGCCGGAGCATCGTTCTCTTTTCCTGCCGCTTCCGCACAGTTGCGCCTCGCTTTTTCGATCGCTTCCGCGAACCGGTCAACGCCATAGACCGGATCCGCACTGACCGCAAAGCATCTCTCCATGAGAAGAGTTCCGACCCCGCAGAACGGATCAAGGATCTGAGCACCTTCCCGCAGATACGGGGCAGCGAGCGCCACCGCAAGTGCCGCAAGCGGAGCGGATGTGCTCTGGGCAGTTGTTTCCTTCCGATAGCTGAACCGCTGATCCGGCAGAGTGAACAGCCTGAGCATGGGAATCATGCTGTGATCCCTGCGCTCGATCAGGCGCAGCTCCACCTCATAGTCAGAATCGCTGTTGAGCAGCCTTCCTTTCTCCAGCAGATCCAGTCTCGAAGCGATCCGCCTGATATACTCGCCCCGCTTCTCTCCCGGAACAGAGGAACTCTTAAGCTCGATCCGATATCGATAAGGCGATCCGGTATCCGCATGAAGATAATTCAGATAATTCCCGATCTTCAGGTCTCTCAGCTTCGCGGCGATCATCTTCTCATCTCCCTGGATCGGCTTTGCGCCCGGGATCGGAAGCAGGCATTCGATCCATGTACGGATCTTCAGAATCTCATGGAGATTCCCGCCCTTCACATGAACTGCGCCCCGCATCGCATGTACGGTTCCGCTCTGAATCTGTTTTGCCGTCACGTCCGCGTGCAGGACATTTGTCCGCAGGATGAGCTCCGGCGCCGGATTCATCTTCGTAAAATGATGCCGCTCATGCTCCTCAAAGTGTGCTGTCATCAGGCGCAGCACAGACAGTTCGGACAGAAGATGCCTGTCGTTGTCCCACAGAGGATTCCCCTCTGACGAAGCCTCCTCTGAAGCAGCATTCGAAACCTCTTCTGAAGCAGCATTCGAAGCCTCTTCTGAAGCAGCATTCGGAGCCTCTTCCCGGGGCTTCGCCGGGCTCTGTCCGATCTTTTCAGACAGTTCCCGGATCCTTTCTTCCATCTGCGGGAGGTACTCCCTGTAGTCCATGCCGCTGACCGCCTTCAGGTAGTCTTCCCGCACATACAGGGTTTCTTCTGTCTTCCAGGCCTCAAACAGCAGCGGAAGAACAGTCTCATCCCCTGTCTCTCCCAGGATGAGCGCAGCGTTCTTGCGAACCTTCGGATCTTCATGCCTGAGAAGCTCTGTCAGAAGCGTATAGTCTCCGCCCAGTATGGATACGAATCTTCTGCGCAGGGATTCATCCGAGATATTCTGCCGGATCTCTATCAGGTTCCTGCGCACATCCTTATCTTTTCTGATCTGTTCCAGAAGTTGTTCCAGTCTTGCCATCTCTAATGGTCTCCGTAACGCTCAGCGCGCTTCTTCAGATCCTCCCACAGATCCTGATCAGAGGTTTCCATCTCAACCACTGTCTCCTCTTTGAAGCTGTCCAGGTATTCTCTGAGAACATCCTTCTCCGTCTCATTCTCCGTCTCTCCGTGCAGCAGTTCATCAACCATATGCCTTTGAATGGATCTGCATTCCTCCCGGTAGGTCATGACGTCATCCTTGAACTGTTCCCACTCATCCGGATGCTCCACATACCACTTGGGACAATCTTTCCCCGTGACATCATAATGACGGATAATGTCATCGCGCTCCAGGTCATATTTCTCCGTCAGATACGCAACCAGGTGCACATCCGACAAATAGGTAGCGTCGGTAAACTTTCCGCTCTCATCATGATGGCAGTTTTCGATCGAGATCGAATAATAGTTCGCCTTATTGGAAGCCCAGGCCACCTCACCGTCCGGAACACACTGGATGATCTCTCCATCCGTCCCGACCACATAGTTTGCACTCATGTATGTGTCCTGAAGATTTTTCAGGCTCTCAAAGTAATCACGGTTCTCCTGTGCGCTGGTTTCCGGATTCCCCAGATAGTGAACCACAATCTTCCGGATCTTATTCACCACGATCCCGGGCCTCGACCAGTCATTGACCGACAGCAGCTGGACATCAATATCGGGCTTCGGTACAGCCAGTCCGAAGGTGACCACGCGCGCTTTCTCCGTCTCGTAGTCAAATCTGACTTTCTTATGGATCAGCTCCTCGACTTCAGGGTCCTCCCGCGGCAGAAACAAAACGATCGCTCCCAGAATCAGGCATACTGCTTCTATGATGATTACCCAGAAGATGATCCTGCTCGTACGTCGTTTTCTTTTCTGCTGCAGATAACGCTCATAGGGGGTCATTTCCCGATGAGGGCGCTGTTTTGTTTCCTGTTCCTGTTGTGTGCTCATGTAACTCTATCCTGCTTAAGCCTTCACCGCAAGCTGTCAGTCCGCCGTCGGCATCCCTGCACCCTGGCGGGCGGCAGCTTCAGGAGCTGTACCCTTCAGGCAGTGAATCGTAACCTCAGAGGTCTTCCTCCACCGTATAATTCGGCGCTTCCTTCGTGATATGAATATCGTGCGGATGACTCTCCCGAAGCGCAGCGCTGGTAATCTTTGTAAACCGCCCGTTCTTTTTGAGGCTCTCGATATCCGGCGTGCCGCAGTATCCCATGCCGGAGCGAAGGCCGCCCATCAGCTGGTAGATCGAATCCTCCACGGAGCCCTTGTAGGCCACCCGGCCCTCCACGCCTTCCGGAACCAGTTTTTTCGCATTGCCCTGGAAGTAACGGTCTCTGGAGCCATTCTCCATGGCCGCGATAGAGCCCATGCCGCGGTACACCTTGTATTTTCTTCCCTGATACAGTTCGAAGTCACCGGGAGCCTCATCACAGCCGGCAAACAGGGATCCCATCATGCAGACGTTCGCGCCTGCCGCGATCGCCTTGGTGATATCTCCGGAATACTTGATACCGCCATCCGCGATAATCGGAATACCGTGCCTGTCCGCCGCCTCATAGGCGTTCATGACAGCCGTAATCTGCGGTACACCGATTCCGGCTACGACTCTGGTCGTACAGATCGAACCGGGACCGATTCCCACCTTGACGCAGTCTGCGCCTGCCCGGATCAGGGCCTCCGTCCCTTCCGCAGTAGCAACATTGCCGGCGATTACCTGCAGATCCGGGAACTGCTGCTTGATCATGCTGACTACCCTGAGCACGTTGGCAGAATGCCCATGGGCGCTGTCCACAACGACAACGTCAACATGCGCCTTCACCAGTTCAGCAACGCGGTCAAGCACATCCATGGTCACGCCCACGCCTGCACCCGCAAGAAGCCGTCCCTGTACATCTTTTGCGGAGTTTGGATATTTGATATTTTTCTCGATATCCTTGATCGTGATCAGGCCCTTCAGATGTCCTGTTTCATCCACGATCGGGAGCTTTTCCTTTCGCGCCCTGCTCAGAATCCTCTTCGCCTCCTCCAGCGTGATTCCTTCATGGGCGGTGACAAGATTTTCGGAGGTCATATCCTGTGAGATCTTTCTGCTCAGATCCTCCTGGAACTTGAGATCCCGGTTCGTGATAATACCGGCCAGTTTTCCGCTGCGGTCTACGATGGGAACGCCGCTGATACGGTATTTGTGCATCAGATCCTCCGCTTCCTGCAGGGTATTGTCCGGATGCAGCGAAAACGGATCCGTGATCACTCCAAATTCAGAGCGCTTCACTTTATCAACCTCTTCCGCCTGGCTCTCAATGCTCATATTCTTATGAATGATTCCGATTCCGCCCTGTCTGGCCATGGCGATGGCCATCCTGTGCTCCGTTACGGTATCCATACCGGCGCTCATGACAGGGATGTTCAACCGGATCGACCGGGTCAGCTGTGTCGTAAGATCGATCTGATTCGGAATCACCTCAGAGTATCCGGGAACCAGCAATACATCATCAAAAGTAATTCCTTCACTTACAATCTTTCCCATATGATGGCTTTCTCCTTCCAAATGCCGGAAAACACTGACCGGATCAGCGCTTTCGTCTTCAGCTGCTTTCCTTCAAGTCTGCAAATCATAGCATACAACGATCGTCTTCGCAACGGATAGGAAACGAATCATCCGCCGCCTCACAAGGTCTGCTGTCT
>CAJOQO010000042.1 GCA_905236545.1 uncultured Lachnospiraceae bacterium | reverse complement strand
CTGCATTGCTCGTGTTGGAGGCGGGATACCTCTGGAACCGTCCGGGCGTGGTTCAGCGAGAGGGGCAGGAACTGGCTGTCAGTCAGCAGGGTGTCTCGTTTCGAATCGGGTGCAGCGCCCCTGTATTTGATCAGGATCTAAACCTTCCCTGTATCTGTCCGTATCTCAGTATTCAGCTGAGCACACAGACCGCTTTCTGGGTGGAACAGGCAGATTCCAGATCTGCCGCAAAGACGCTGGAAGAGATTCAAAACATCGTCCGTGACAAGGAAGCGACACTGCATAGGAGGTATGATCAGTACGGTGATCTGGCGTGGATGATGCAGGCAATGGAATGTGTGGTTGCCTGGGACACGGTATTCGATCCGGGCCATGGGCGCGTGGTGTCTCCGGTGAGCCGGCTGTGGAGCATCCGCAGCGGCGGGTATGTACTCTTTTGTTGGGACAATTATTTTGCGGGTTACATGGCAGCACTTCTGGGCTCCAGAGAACTCTCTTACTCCAATCTGATTGAAATCACGAGCGAACATACGAAGGATGGATTTGTGCCGAACTTTGTCTGGGGAACCAGACAGAAGAGTGCTGACAGGTCGCAGCCTCCTGTGGGTGCCGCAATGCTGCTGGGTGTTTACAAAATCTTCAAAGAGAAGTGGCTTGTCCGCCTGCTGTTCCCGTCTCTTCTGGAATGGAACGACTGGTTCTGGACTCATCGGAAATCACCCACAGGAGCATTCTGCTGGGGCAGCGATCCGATTCCCGTTTTGTATGGGAATATCTGGGAGACGGACGGAGTACACGGGCGGTATGGTGCTGCGCTGGAATCTGGTATGGATAATTCTCCAATGTATGATGATATCCCGTTTAACCAGGACACCAGTATGCTGGAGCTGGAGGATGTGGGCCTTACCGGTCTTTACATCATGGACTGCGATGCCCTGATTGAACTGGCCCGGATCCTGGATGAGACAGACTGCGTCGGGATTCTGCAGGAACGGAAAGATGCAACGCAAAAAGGTCTGGAGCATCTGTGGGATGAGGAGTATGGATTTTACTGCAATCGCAGAACCGATACCGGAGAATTCTCCCATCGGATCTCTCCGACCAACTTTTATGCGTTTTTCTCTGATCAGATAGATCCGGTCAGGATTCAGCGGATACTGGAAGAGCACTATTATAACGAAAAGGAGTTTTACGGAGAGTGGATGCTTCCCTCGATTGCGCGCTGCGATCCGGCCTTCAGGGATCAGGATTACTGGAGAGGCCGTGTATGGGCACCGCTGAATTTCCTGACGTATCTGGCAATGAAGAAGCAGGGGTGCGAAAAGGAATGCCATGACCTTGCCGGGAAATCAAGGCATATCATTCAAAAGGAATGGGAGGAACATCGTCATGTCCATGAGAATTACAATGCCATTACCGGAGAGGGATGCGATGTATTAAACAGCGACAAATTCTATCATTGGGGCGCACTGCTGTCTGTAATTGCGCTGATGGACAGGAACTATTTGTAACCATAATGAATAGTCAGGATACTGGCTTGGGGTCAGGAATTCTTTATGTGAGTATTCAAAACAATGAGTGGTACGAGAAATATGAAATCAGACTTGTTCAAGATCAGAAGAGTGAGAAACCTTACATGCGCTTTTGCATGGAGTATATTTGCTGAGCGGGTGTCTGAGAAGCGGAAAAGCGTGCCTCTAGGTGTGCCTTCTGGTAAAAATGGAGTCCAGGACCCTTATCCTTTCTACGTTTTTTTAGTATTTAATAGTTCGAATCCCGTCTCGCGCTCTCTTTTTTTGCCCGGAAATCCAGCAACCATGCGGGTTTCCGGGGTTTCTTATATTCCCCAAAAGTGTTGGACCTGTGTTGGACTGAGCATTTGCAAAGTAGATTGCCCGTCAGAGAGCTCCCCCTCCGAAGCCGGAAGTGCCCTGCTGATGCCGCTGTTCTTTTGAGGGACGGAAAGCAATAATGTTGCTTCTGGAAGGAAAGATATCAGCCATCGCGGCATTTTCTGCCGGAGCAGCCGATACGCCTGCCGGTCCGGAAAGATCTTTCAGTGCATCCACAACCCTCATGCGGTCTTCTTCCTCTGCGTCAATGTCCACAATATAGCCCCAGGTCGTCATCACATCGCTGTGTCCGAGGAACTTGCGCACAAGCTCGATGTCGTGTGTATTGCGATAAAGCCTTGTCGCGACCGTCCTGCGGATATCATGAGCAGACTTTACCGGATCAATCCCTGCACGCAGGCAGAGCTTCCGGATCCGGTTGTCCACCGCGCGGATGTGAATCCGCTTTCCCTGCTCCCCCAAAAAGAGAAAATCCTCGTCCTGGAAGCCATAATCCCTGTTGACCGCCATGACCTGACGGATGATCGCGGCCCCGCTTTCTCCAAGAGGAAGGACCCGGTTTCCGTAAGGGCTCTTTTTCTTAGTGTGGTTCACCAGACGGGGTGGTCCTTTCTCCATGCGCTGCTCTGTCCGCTGAATGTGGATCGTCAGTTTATCCCAGTCAATATCAGACTCCCTCAGCGCGACAAGTTCGCCGACACGAAGTCCGAGGACAAACAGAAGGCGGATCGCCAGTGCAGTCGTATTGTGAGGGATAGCCCGAAGCTCCGCGTCGATTTCCTTCTGAATCGCGGGGACCTCATGAGAGAGGTAGACCCTTGATTCACTGAGCTTGGGCTGCGCCGGAGCGCAACCGGTGGTATTGATCTCCACGTCCGGTATGGGATTGACCGAAATCAGCCTGTGTCGGAACGCATATCCAAAGGACTTCCGGAGAAGAAACCGGATCTCGCGCAGCTCCTTTGTGGTGATCGAGTTCTCCCTGATGATCCTGAGCAGGTGTGCTTCGATCCGGAAATTGTCGATCTCGTCAATCCGTCTCTTTGCCAGATCCGTTCTGGCCAGGTACTTGTCCCAGCGCTGCCGCTCACGCTGCAGTGTCGCAGAGGCAAGGCCTTCCTCCTTGCGCTGCTCGGCCCAGAGAGCATGGATATCCTCCAGTGTACCGGGCCCGACATAATGGTCATAAAGTTTGTTATACAGGCCTTCTTCTGTTTTCGCACTGACGTGCTTTCTTTTTTTGGTTCCTCCTTTTTCGATGATGATTGTTGTCCGCCACATCTTCTTGTTCTCATCATAGAAGATGGCGGCTTTATGCAGAGAGTTAACAAGTTTTTTTGTCATACCCTGTACCAGGTTCTTAGCCTCAGGAGGTATCTTATCACATTCCGTATCGGAGAACATTATTTTCAGGGACCGGATTTTGGAAGCCAGATCAATCTGTTCTGCCGTCATGTGATAATCACCCCCTTTCCGGTGTTTCTTTATCCTTACACCTTGATAGTGCCGGAATGGAGGTACTTCCAATTTGCGTGCATTGGGCTGCGAGCAGGAGCGGCCAACTTTTCGCACCCACCTCATGGACCGGGTTCCGTCCACTCGCATGCAGGGAATCATTTACTCAGGCGCTGCAGATCAGGTTCCTTCATTCATGGTTTCGCGCCTCTATGTTAAAACCTGCGTTCTTTGGGCAGGTTGAGGTTTTCTTCCATGAGACCGATCATAGAAAAGAAAGCCGGTGGCACGAACAGGGGGGAGCGAACCGGATCTGATTTCGGTCAAACACAGCTGTCTGATGTCGATTACATCAGTGCGGGTGATGTCGGTTGCTTCAGCAGTCAGTTGTAAACCGACTTCAGCCATGCTGAAGTAATCGACATACGCTGGTTGCAGTAATCGACATCAGAGGTCTGTACAGGACATGCTCTGAGACTGAAAAGGAAGATCCCCAGGGCGGACCAAATCTAAATTTCCCACGTCCATTTAAGTGGTCCATAAACTTTTCCTCTTTAGATAAAAGGAATGGAAAAACCATGGGAAATATCCATTTTTGCATGGGAAATATGGTTCTATGGGGTGGGAAATATGGATTTGCCCTAATTTCCCACGGGATTTGCTGTCATTTGAGGCCGATTTGCTGTTTCCGGAAGGCAGATTAGAGCGGGTCTGAGCCGGGAGGATGGGAAATTTACATTTGCAAAGTGAAAGTGCCTGGAAAATATGGAGATTAGGCTGTCAGTGAATTCAACTTCAAGGCCGCAAGGTGCGCCGAAGACAGAGTTCTGTCCCGGACTGATCTGCGCATCCCTTTCTCAGTTCTGATTCCGTCCCTTCGAATGCAGGGAAGTATCCATCCAGGCGCACTCAGTTCAGGTACCTTCATTACATAGATCCGCGCCTCAAGGATAATATCTGTCTCTTCCGTGTATGGCTGGGTATATCAGAATTGATGATTGTGGGAGATGCCGGTGATTATGAGGCAGCCGGATTCATAGGTCGTCACGGAGTTCTCCTGTTTCCGTATATCATGAACATGGCTTTTGATTAAGGGTAAGGAATCAATCAAGAGACAATTTATGATCATAAGAAAATGCTGAAGGGCATAATCGATCTGACAGAGAAGGCAGGATAACAGCTGCTGGAGATAATGGGTGTAATGGATCTGGACGACAGGGACTGCGAAAGACTGGAAGAGGCGATGGAGTGCTTTCTTAATGAGATTTCCATTATGGAAGAAGATGAAGTCGAAAATGAAGAAGCCGGGTGGTAACCTGTTTGTCACTGCGGTATATCTGCACCGTCATTTCGGTACGTTCGAACCGTCGACATGACGGTATGAATATACCGACTGACGGTGAGGAAGAACCGTAACCGACGGTGAGATAGTACCGCAACTGTCGGTATG
>CAJOQO010000041.1 GCA_905236545.1 uncultured Lachnospiraceae bacterium | reverse complement strand
GTCAACTGCTGTATCCAGAAGGATCTCATCGTCATCAACGATCAGTACGTCCATCGGATCAAGCATCATATCCTCTCTTTGCCGGTCCGCGATAGGAAGATCCAGGGTCACGGTAAAGGTCGTTCCTTTCCCCTGCTCACTCTGGCAGTCGATGGCGCCCTCCATCAGATCCACCATCTGCTTGGTGATGGCAAGCCCGAGCCCGGTTCCCTGAATACTGTTCACCCGGCTGTCTGTCTGGCGCGAAAACGGCTGGTACATGTTTTCCATAAACTCGGGGCTCATGCCGATGCCGGAGTCAGAGACCCTGTAGATCAGCCGCGCACAGCCGGATTTCGGGCTTTCCTCCTCGCGCATGTCCACGCTGACATGTCCTCCGGGCTCTGTGTATTTGATGGCGTTGGAAAGGATGTTGATGTAAATCTGGTTCAGCCGAAGCTGATCCGCGTAGAAATACTCTCTTTCCATGCGGCCGGTGCGGAAGTTGAACTCGATATTCTTCTCCTTAATCATCGGCTGTGACAGGTTCACCAGATTTTCCACCGTCTCGACGATGGAGAAAACCAGGGGACTGAGGTTCAGCTTTCCGCTCTCAACCTTGGAGATGTCAAGGATGTCATTGATCAGGATAAGCAGATGATTGCTGGCCATCGAGATCTTCCGCAGGCTCTCCGCTACCGATACCGCATCGCCGGGATTCTTTTCCGCGATCGTCGTAAGGCCGATGATCGCGTTCATCGGCGTGCGGATATCATGGGACATCGTAGAGAGGAAATCGGTTTTCGCTTTGTTCGCAACCTCCGCTTCTCTGGCCGCCTCCTGGAGCTTCTTATTGAAACTGAGCATGACGGCCAGATCAAATACGAACAGGATCAGGAGTCCCGCGGAAACAAAACCGATCAGCAGCCAGTTTTCGGGATTTGCGGCCAGGTCCTTCATGGGCATAAAGTTAAGAAACGTCCACCCTCCTGCCGCTGCAACAGGCGTATAGGCAAGGATGCATTCCTCACCGCGCGAGTTGCGCATGGAGACAGAGCCGGTTGTCGAGGTGATGGTTTTAAAAAGCTCCTTCGCGGAGGATGGATCCGCAGTGTTATAGGATCTGAAGAACTCAAAGAAGCTGGAATTCTTGAAGGAATGACCCTTGATGATATAATTGCCGTCCGCGTCGATCATGGAAAGCTCGGCGTTTTCAAACTCTTCCTGCGGGAAGACCCATTTCTGCTCCAGCTCTGAGAGCGGCAGAACCCGCAGCAATATGGCACTGCAGGGATTGCCGGTCTGCGGATCATGAAGCGTGATCCGATTGCAGAAGGCGATGGACTGCTCCCCATTGACAGGGTTCGTATAGGCGCGGGAAATGTTGGTGGCTTCCCCGATCTCATGGATCCAGCTCAGATCGTCCAGCAGGCCCGTCCGCGCATAAGAGACGGTATAGTCGCCGGAGTCATCATTCCCCGCTCTCGTAGACAGGCCGGACAGCGTATCCTCATACACAATGTGCGCGGAGGCGTTGGGCATCACATGGGAGATCCGGATGAAAGAAACCGCTTCCCCGATGGTCATGTTCTTGCTGTTGATATAGCGCGCCCACACATCGCAGATGCGCTGCTCACCCGTCAGATAATTCTCCGTGACCTTCTCCATGGTGATCGTACTGTTTTCAAAATGCTCGATCTGCCTCCGGGTTATTTTTCCGCTCGTATAGTGGGAATAAAGAACCACAAAAGTCAGCAGTGCAAGAATGATAAGCACATTGACAATAATGATCCCTGTTTTTTTCATAGCGCTTTCCTCTCCACGGAAGATTCTCTCTCCCCATACAGGCCGGATCGTTTTCAGAAGCAGGAAGCTCAAAAACAGTACCTGTCGGTGATACTGTCATTGTAAGCGATAATCATTGCAGATGACAATAAACGATGTGGCGAAATGTTAAGAATTCCCGCAGAAGGTTACTGTTCACGGCCGGATCTGAGTCTTTGTACCTGACGCGTCAGGCTTGCCTGTAAGCGGCAGTACAAAGCTCAGATCATGGCCGCGAAGCG
>CAJOQO010000040.1 GCA_905236545.1 uncultured Lachnospiraceae bacterium | reverse complement strand
CTTCACCGCCGTCTTCTCGCCGACGCCCGGGATGCCCGGAATATTGTCCGACGCATCTCCCATCAGCGCCTTGACATGGATGAACTCCTGCGGTGTAACCTGATACTTCTCCTGTACATCCTTCGCGAAATAATCCTCGACCTCCGTACCGCTCTTCTTCGTCTTCGGTATGCGCACCTGCGTATGGTCAGAGGCCAGCTGCAGAAGATCCCGGTCTCCGGAGATGATCCGGACCTCAAGCCCCTGCTCTTGTGCATGTTTCGCCGCAGTCCCGATCAGATCGTCCGCCTCGTAGCCTTCCAGCATCATCAGCGGCACGCCCATCGCCCGGAGCATCTCCTTCATCACGGGAATCTGCTCGCGCAGCTCATCGGGCATGGCGTGGCGCGTTCCCTTATAAGCCTCGTATTTCTCATGCCGGAAGGTCGGCGCACTCAGGTCAAATGCTACAGCCAGGTACTGTGCCTGTTCCTCTTCGAGCACCTTAAAAAGAATGTTCAGGAAGCCATACACCGCGTTCGTGTGCATCCCGCTGCTGCTGCTCAGAAGCGGGATACCGTAAAATGCGCGGTTCATAATGCTGTGTCCGTCGATCAGGACGATCTTTTCATTCTCACTCATAAAGGAATCCCCGTATCCTCTTCCGCTCATCCTCTGAGCATCTTCCGCTCATTGCTTTTCCTTCAGCCGGAGCTGCTTTTGTTCCGCTCATTGCTTTTCCTTCAGCCGGAGCTGCTTTTGTTCCGCTCATCACTTTCGCTTCAGCTGGATCAGAACAGACGTTTCGCTCTCCCCTGGCTCCTCCTGTCCTTCGGAGGAAGCCCCCTGCCAGACACCGGAAGACTGCCCGTCTCCCTGCCCGTCTCCCTGAGACAGGCCTGCAGCGGTACCGCCCTGTGAAAAAGTCCCGGCTTCGCTCTCGACAACCGGGATCATCTCCCTCCGGTGCCGGCTGATATATCCGCCAGGCATCCGGAAAAGGGTATAGAAGCTGCCTGCGACCGTCAGCTCTGCCGCCAGAATCACTCCGATCTTCATCACCCTGTTGCGCTGTCTGGAACGCAGATAATTCTTTGAATGCCTCAGCTTCAGCTGCAGCTTCTTTTCGTAATTGTAGTCCCCTTTTTCATCTGTATTATTCAGGGTCCGGTAGATCGAGAAATAAACCTCCAGTTCTCCGAAGCAGGAAGGACAGTTCTCTACATGACCCAGAAACTCTTCCAGTTCCCGGTCAGACAGGATCCCCTCCAGATAGGGTCTGATCAGCTGCTGTGCTTTCACACAATCCATGACACCACTCCCGCGCAGTCTGCATATTTCATTCCGTGACAGTTCAAAAGACAGGCCGGCAGCAAACGACAGTTACAGATCAGCCACCAGCTCCACGGGACAATGATCCGATCCGGTAATCTCCGTATGAATCTTCGCATCCACCAGCTTCTCATCGATCCGCTTCGATGTGATAAAATAATCGATCCGCCATCCGGCATTCTTTTCTCTTGCGCGGAACCGGTAGCTCCACCACGAATACACACCCTCCAGATCAGGATAAAAATGCCGGAAGGTATCCGTAAAACCGGCGCCGAGAAGCTCTGTCATCTTTTCCCTCTCCTCATCCGTAAAACCGGCATTGTGCCTGTTGGTCTTCGGATTCTTCAGGTCGATCTCCTCATGTGCCACATTCAGGTCACCACACAGAATCACCGGCTTCTTCCGGTCCAGTTCTCCGAGATACGCACGGAAATCATCCTCCCACTGCATCCTGTAGTCCAGCCGCTTCAGCTCATTCTGGGAATTCGGCGTATAGCATGTCACAAAAAAGTATTCCGGATACTCCAGCGTTATCACCCGGCCCTCCTGATCATGTTCCTCCAGACCGATTCCGTAAGAAACGTGCAGGGGCTCCTTCTTCGCGAACACCGCTGTCCCGGAATACCCCCTCTTCTGTGCATAATTCCAGTACTGATGGTAGCCCGTTGTCTGAAGATCGATCTGACCCTCCTGCAGTTTCGTCTCCTGAAGCGCGAAAAGATCCGCGTCCAGTTCGCGGAAGACTTCCCCGAATCCCTTTTCCACACAGGCCCTCAGGCCATTCACATTCCAGCTGACCGCTCTCATCGCTCCTCCTTTTTCCTGAAACGAGATAAAGGTTTCTTCCAAAGCAAAAGATCTGCGGAGAATACCACTTTAAGACAGCAGATCTGCTCTGCCAAAGATCATCGACTTACCTTCTGTCATCTTATCACGGAACATTATGCGCATCAAGAAATAACCTGGGCAGTAACGGCTCTTGACCCTATGTGTATGATGCGTATAATAAAGGGCGGATCCTATGTCTGCTGCTGGTGCCGCTGTCTGAAGCGGCTGAACGGAGATTGCCATGAAACTGATCTATCCGGCTGTTTTTACCCCTTATTTTGACGAAGGCGGATATGATGTGACGATACCGGATCTTCCGGACTGCTATGCTTCCGGAGATACCCTGGAAGATGCGATTGAAGATGCTGTCAACCAGGCAAGCGGCGCGATTCTTTCCATTATGGAAAGAGGCGGCGAAGTACCGCCCGCTTCCGAATACCATGATGTAAAGCTTGAAGATCCGGATGACTTTGTGAGCCTGCTCGTTCTGGATATGGGCGCCTATTCGGATTCCCACGCCCAGAAGTCTGTCCGCAAGAACATCACGATCCCGGCATGGCTTAACGCTTACGGAGAAGCGCACAAGGTGAATTTCTCCAGAGTGCTCCAGGAAGCGCTTCTGTCGATGACACAGAAAAAGCACGACAGGCGGGATCAGCAGGATAACAAAAAACAGATAGACTTCCGTTCCCTCCAATGATATAATACTCATGTTTCTCAGGATGCCTGGCATTTTTCTGATACCATATTTTAAGCCGGTGTGTCGGAATGGCAGACGAGGAAGACTCAAAATCTTTTGTGGGCAACCACGTGCGGGTTCAAGTCCCGCCACCGGCATTGATAGAACCTCAGAAGTCCTTTTTTTATGGGATTGCTGAGGTTTTTTATTGTCTTTAGCGGGCAGGCAGTGGGCAAAAACAAAAAAGAGCCGGCCACTGCCAGATTGGCAATGGCTGACTCCCGCCTGATCATTCAATCATCGTTTCCCGGAACTGCTCACAGTTCCACTTCGAACGGCAGTTTATCCAGGATATCCTTCTTTACATCGATCCCGGGATAGGATTCGATCAGCTTCAGCCCTCTCGGAGTCAGCCGGAAGACACAGCGCTCCGTGATATAGAGCACCTTCTGCCCGTTCTTGATCGCCCGTTTCGCAGAGAAGCTGACAGAGCGTACCTTCTTCACAAATTTCGGCACCTCACCCTCCTTCTCGATCGTGACGGTGTCTTTTTTGTGGGCTACCTGCAGCCCTTTCGTCGTAAAGGTCATACAGAATACAACCGTCGAGGTTTTTGCCGTTATGTTGGCAAAGCCGCCGATCCCGGCAAATGCGCCGTCGCTCCTGTGCGCGTTGACATTGCCTTCCCTGTCCACCTCATAGGCTCCCATGAAGCAGATATCCAGTCCACCGTTGTTGTACAGATCAAACTGGTTGGCCATGTCATACACGGAAGCGGCTCCGATCATGGCGCCGAAGTATTCACCCGAAACCGGGAAGCCGCCGATACTCCCCGACTCCACAGTCAGGGTAATATTATCGAGCATCCCGTTCTTGCGCGCGTGGCGGGAGACCATCTCCGGCAGGCCGATTCCGATATTCACGATATCATCCATGCGCAGTTCAGCAGCAGCGCGGCGGCCGATGATGTTGCCGGCAGCGTCATTCCGGACACGGCGGGTAGAGGAAGCGTCGATCTTTTCATTCCAGCCGTTCCACTCATCATAGGAGATCTCGAAGCTGCCCGTCAGCGCGACAAGCGCGTCGCTGCGCTTCTCCGGTTCCACAACAACGATCGCATCCACCAGGCAGCCCGGGATAATCGCGTTTCTCGGGCGGGAAGGGATGTTCACCAGCCTGTCCACCTGAACGATCACCTTGCCGTGGTTGGCTTTGACCGCCTGACAGATCGACAGCGCGTCTCCCGACATATACATATCGTCAAACGTGATGTTTCCCTTGCGGTCGGCTGCAGTCCCCTTGATAAGCGCCACTGTAAGCTTCGGAACCTTATAATAGAGGAACTCCTCTCCGTCAACCTCCACGTACTTCACGAAAGAATCGTCGATCGAGAGACGGTTGATCCCGGGGCCTTCCTTTCTGGGATCCACAAAGATATCCAGGCCCACCTTGGACAGGGCACCCGGAAGTCCTCCCGCCTGCGCGCGTATCGCGTGGGAGATACAGCCCAGTGGGAGGTTATATGCCTCGAAGCGATCCTCCAGCACGATCTTCTTGGTGCTGGGCATGGCGCCGAAATGCCCGCAGATCAGTCTGTCAACAGCACCCTCCCGGATATATCCTTCCGCGTTGCGGTTCTCATCCCAGACGCCGAAGCCGGCGCTGGAAACGATTGTCAGGTGGTTCGGGGACTGCATACGCTGATAACGCCGGTAGATCGCCTCATGCAGCTCTACCGGATTCTCGATTCCCACAAATGAGTTCACGCAGATACAGTCTCCGTCTCTGATCAGCCGGATCGCTTCATCCGCGCTCATTATTTCATACATACACAGTTCCCTTCTGTTAATCTTCCATTCTTCCCTGTTACAGCGGTTTCCGATGCCGTTCTGTCCGGCATTCAGGGAAACGCTGATGTATTCTGTTTTGCGGTTGATTCTTCCTATTGTACCAGCTTCTCATATACCGGGAAGCAGTCAAAGGTCGCGAAATAATCCTTCGGCTCCTGTGCCCTGCGGATCAGCTTCACGCTCCCGTCTTCCTTCTTCAGAAGCTCCGCGCTCCACAGCCTGCCGTTGTAGTTGTAGCCCATCGAGAAGCCGTGCGCGCCGGTATCATGGATCACAAGGTAATCTCCCATACGGATCTCAGGCAGCTTCCGGTCAACCGCAAATTTATCATTGTTCTCGCACAGAGAACCGACAATATCGTATTCCCGGGAGCAGGCGTCATTCTCTTTGCCAAGCACCGTAATGTGGTGATAAGCACCGTACATCGCGGGCCGCATCAGATTGGCCGCGCAGGCGTCGACACCGATGTACTCCTTATAGATATGCTTTTCATTGATCGCCTTCGTAACCAGGCAGCCATACGGACCCATCATAAAGCGGCCCATCTCCGTGAAGATGCGAACGTCATTCATTCCGTTCGCGCCGAGGATCCGGTCATACGCCTCGTGTACTCCCGCCCCGATCTTCACGATATCAGCGCCCTCCGCCTCCGGACGGTACGGGATGCCGACGCCGCCGGACAGGTTGATGAAGGCAATATGCGCCCCCGTCTTTTCCTTCAGGCGTACCGCCAGGCTGAACAAGGTCGCGGCCAGCGTCGGATAATAATCGTTTCCGACCGTATTCGATACAAGAAATGCGTGGATCCCGAAGTGCTTTACCCCTTTTTTCTTCAGGATCCGGAACGCTTCAAAGATCTGTTCCTCGGTCATGCCGTACTTTGAGTCGCCCGGATTGTCCATGATTCCGTTCGACAGCTGATACACCCCGCCCGGATTGAACCGGCAGCTCATGGTTTCGGGAAGCTGTCCGAGCTCACGCTCTGCGATGTCGATATGCGTGATGTCATCCAGATTGATGATGCCGCCCAGTTCCGCCGCCTTTCGGAATTCCTCCGGCGGAGTATCGTTGGACGAAAACATGATCTCCTCTCCCGAGGCTCCGACCGCCTGTGCCAGCTGCAGCTCCGTCATGGAAGAACAGTCAAAACCGCACCCCTCTTCCCGCAGAATCTCCATGAGAAACGGATTCGGCGTTGCCTTTACCGCAAAATACTCCCTGAAACCCGGGTTCCAGGCAAATGCCTCACAGACTCTCCGGGCATTGTCCCGGATCCCCTTCTCATCATAAAGATGGAACGGCGTCGGATAAGTCTTTGCAATCTCTTTTACCTCATCAAGGGTAACGAATGTATGTTTCATAGTATCCTCCTTTTCCGGAGACCAGTTCATTACGATTCAAGGCTCCTTCCCCGCAGGCCGTGAACCGTCTGCGCTGACGCGCATCCGTCCTCTCTTATGATGCCTTCTGAAAGACCTCATCAGCCCGATTCTTCCCATCGATCAGATGATTGTATTCCAGGGTATTGTAATCGTTGATCTTTCCTCTGTTTTCTTCATCCTGATCCAGCCCGGCCCAGCTGTGGTACGTTCCGTTCCGGTCAATGTATGCGCCTGCCGCAAGGGCGGGGATCGTCTTTTGCTGGTTCAGAAGGAACTTCTGGTAACCGCTCAGCGGAAGCCCGGCTTCTTCCACCAGCATCGCTCCAAGATAGTTCACGGAGGTCAGCCCGACCGTCTCATCCTTCGGTACATCGTAATTATTCCATATGACGAAGGGAACCTGATAGTGCTTCTGCACATCCTCAAGGGATTCTTCTGTTCCTTCCGCCGCCCCGCTGTTGTCGGAAGCCGTCACAAAGGGATCATTTCCGACCAGATGATCGATCACTTCTGTCACATAGTCGTTGGGCTCATGGTCGCCGAACATCACGATCAGCGTCGGCTCCGTAACGTTCTCTTCGAAATAGTCGATCAGATCCCTGAACGCCGCGTCTGAGTACTTGATCAGCGTCAGGTAACGCTCCGCCGCCACTACCGCTCCGCTCTGAGCGGAAGCGCCGGTCAGAAGAACCTCCTCCGAGAAACCATTGTCCGTGTCCTTCGGGGTATATCCGGAATGATTCTGCATGGTGACAAGGAACTGGAACTGCGGCCTGCCCTCCTCTTTGCTTTCAAACAGCTCGATCACCTTGTCAAAGGCGCCTTTGTCACTGATATAATTGCGGAGCTTATCCGCCCCGGCAAAATCATCCCTGTCCAGGAATTCATCGAATCCCATCAGAGGATAGACGCGGTCTCTCTCCCATCCGCTTCCTATGTAGGGATGCATGCCGATCGTCTCATATCCGAGGCCGCTCAGAAAAGAAGCGATCGTCGGAATCCTTTCATGGATATACTGCTGGAATACGACGCATCCTTCCGGCAGAAATGCCATCGTGTCGCCGCTCAGGAATTCGTATTCGGTATTGGCAGTGTTTCCGCCCTTCACGGAAACCATAAGATGCCCCGAGGTATACTCCTCCATGAGGGAGCGGAAGTTCGGCATATAGTCCTCATTCGTCTCAAAGTCACCCAGCACCGAAAGATCCGAGAAGGCCTCATTCATGATGACGATGATGTTGGGACGCTGTACAGACGAGGCTGTACTCCGGGCACTTTGCTTCTCTTCCGGTCTCAGGGAAGACCCGGTCTTCGCAGCTGCCCCGGCATACTCCGATTCGGCCGCT
>CAJOQO010000039.1 GCA_905236545.1 uncultured Lachnospiraceae bacterium | reverse complement strand
TCCATGGGCTGAGATAAAGTATTCCAGAACATCAAGGCCTTCACGGAAATTGGACTTGATCGGAAGCTCGATCGTATGTCCGGTGGTATCCGCCATCAGGCCGCGCATGCCGGCAAGCTGCTTGATCTGCTTATCGGAACCACGCGCTCCGGAGTCAGCCATCATGAAGATATTGTTGTATTTGTCAAGCCCGGCCAGAAGATCCTTCGTCAGCTGCGCGTCCGTATCCTTCCAGGTATCGACAACCGCTCTGTAACGGTCATCCTCGCTGGAGAAGCCTCTGCGGTGCATCTGATTGATGTGGTCCACATCCTCCTGCGCCTTCTCGATCAGAGCCGCCTTCGATTCCGGAACCGTCATATCGGAGATGGAAACCGTCATGCCGGCTCTGGTCGAATAGCCATAGCCCATCGCCTTGATATGGTCAAGCACCTCGGCGGTTCTTGTCGCGCCGTGAATATTGATGACCTTCTCAAGAATCTTTTTCAGATCCTTCTTCTTGACAAGCTTGTCAACCTCCAGCTTAAGCTCATTGCCGGGAATCGACCTGTCCACAAAGCCAAGATCCTGCGGGATAATCTCATTGAACAGGAAGCGGCCGAGGGTGGAAGGCACCAGCCCGGACCGGATGCTTCCGTCGGACATCTTTTTCTCGACACGTACGCTGATCCTTGACTGCAGGGTCAGCACCTTATTCTCATAGGCAAGAATCGCCTCCCTGATATCCTTGTAAACGCCGCCTTCGCCCTTCGCGCCGGGTCTCTCCTGCGTCAGGTAATAGATTCCCAGAACCATATCCTGGGACGGAACCGCAACAGGGCCTCCGTCGGACGGCTTCAGCAGATTGTTCGGAGAGAGCATCAGGAAGCGGCACTCCGCCTGCGCTTCCACGCTGAGCGGAAGGTGGACAGCCATCTGGTCGCCGTCGAAGTCCGCGTTGAATGCGGTACATACAAGCGGATGAAGCTTGATCGCCTTACCCTCGACAAGAATCGGTTCAAATGCCTGGATGCCCAGTCTGTGCAGGGTCGGCGCACGGTTCAGCATCACGGGATGCTCACTGATCACATCCTCCAGAACGTCCCAGACCTCGCTCTCGAGGCGCTCCACCATCTTCTTTGCATTTTTAATGTTGTGACTGATCCCTCTCTGCACCAGCTCCTTCATCACAAAGGGCTTGAAGAGTTCAATCGCCATCTCCTTCGGCAGACCGCACTGATAGATCTTCAGCTCCGGTCCGACCACGATAACGGAACGGCCGGAATAGTCCACACGCTTGCCAAGGAGATTCTGGCGGAAGCGTCCGCTCTTCCCCTTCAGCATGTCGGAAAGAGATTTCAGGGCCCGGTTTCCGGGACCGGTAACCGGACGGCCTCTGCGCCCGTTATCGATCAGCGCGTCAACCGCTTCCTGAAGCATACGCTTCTCATTTCTGACGATAATATCCGGTGCGCCCAGCTCCAGCAGGCGGGACAGTCTGTTATTGCGGTTGATGATCCTTCTGTAAAGATCATTCAGGTCGCTCGTGGCGAAACGGCCGCCGTCCAGCTGCACCATCGGCCGCAGGTCAGGCGGGATCACCGGGATCACATTCAGAACCATCCACTCCGGCTTATTGCCGGACTCCCGGAAGGCCTCCACGACCTCGAGCCTCTTGATCAGCTTCGCGCTCTTCTGGCTCGTCGCGGTCTCCAGCTCCTTGCGCAGCTCCACGCTCAGCTCGTCAAGATCGATGTCCCGGAGCAGCTGCTGTACGGACTCGGCGCCCATACCGGCCTTAAACGCACCGGGACCCAGCTCGGAACGCAGCTCCTGATAGCGGACCTCGCCCATGATCTCCTTATAATGGAGTCCCGTGATGGCGCTGTCGCCCGGATCAAGGACGACATAGCTCGCAAAGTAGAGCACCTTCTCCAGATCCTTCGGAGACATGTCGAGAATCAGTCCCATCCTCGAGGGGATCCCCTTGAAATACCAGATATGGGAAACCGGAGCCGCAAGAACGATGCAGCCCATACGTTCTCTTCTCACGGAGCTCTTTGTGACTTCGACGCCGCAGCGGTCGCAGATCACACCTTTATAGCGAATCTTCTTATACTTTCCGCAATGGCATTCCCAGTCCTTGCTCGGCCCGAAAATGCGCTCGCAGAAGAGTCCGTCCGTTTCCGGCTTCAGTGTCCGGTAATTGATGGTCTCAGGCTTTTTCACCTCACCGAGGAGCTTGTTCCTGGTTGCCCACTCCCGGATCTTGTCCGGAGAAGCCAGCCCGATCCTGATCGCATCAAATGACATAGACTGATACACTTCATTGTTCGTAATGTCCGGCATGAACGGCCTCCTTTCACTCGTTATCTTCTTCCGAAGCGAAATCCATCTCCAGCAGATCGTCTGTATCGCTGAAGCTGTCCTCCAGCTCATCCTGCTCCTGCGCGGTATCTTCCGGCAGTTCCGACTCGATCTCTTCGCCGTCTACAACTTCCTTCGCGGAGAAACCTGCCTGCTCCAGCTCCTGGCGGGAGGTTTCATTCTTGCCGCCGAACCTGCGGTCATCATCAAGAATATGCCTCATATCCGTGTCACCGTAGTCCACACTCTCGATCAGCTTTACCTCGCTGCCGTCATCCTTCAGGACACGGACGTCAAGCGCCAGGGACTGCAGTTCCTTCAGCAGAACCTTGAAGGACTCGGGAATCCCCGGTTCCGGGATATTCTCGCCCTTGATGATCGCTTCGTAGGTCTTGACACGCCCCACGACATCGTCGGAT
>CAJOQO010000038.1 GCA_905236545.1 uncultured Lachnospiraceae bacterium | reverse complement strand
GACCGAAATAAGTCGCCATTATCTGGCCAGGAAAATGGCCAAATAAATGACCATATAAGTGATCTGGAACAGGCTGTACTGAGCTGCTTGCGGGAAGAGCCCGGGATGACCAATGCGGAATTGATTGTAAAAACAGGAAAATCCCAACGTACAATCACCCGTGTTCTTGCCTCTCTCAAAGGAAAGGGTCTGATCAACCGTATCGGCTCCAATAAGACCGGACACTGGCAGGTGAAATAGCTTTTATCTGGCAATGCTTTGAAAACAAAATATCACACGGGAAGAGACACCGTATAACTGAGAAGAAAGGAAATGATTATGAAGTATCGCACACTTGGAAAGACCGGTCTGAAGGTCAGTGAGATTGGATTCGGAGGAGAGTGGCTGGAGCGCCATGAAGAGGAGGAATCTGTAGAACTTCTGCGGTATGCAGGCAAAAATGGAATCAATATCATCGACTGCTGGATGCCGGATCCGAAGTCCAGAGATATCATTGGCAAGGCGATGGAGGGAAACCGGGAGCACTGGATCGTGCAGGGGCATATCGGCTCCACCTGGCAGAATGGACAGTATGTGCGCTCCAGAGAGTTGAAGGAGGTGGTTCCTGCCTTCGAGGACATCCTGAAGCGGATGAAGACGGACTACATTGATCTGGGAATGATCCACTACATCGATGCGCAGGAAGAGTGGGACCGGTGTATGAAGGATTCAGAGTATATCAGATATGTGCATCAGCTCCATGAGCAGGGGATCATCCGGCACATCGGTCTTTCCACCCATAACCCCAGGATTGCGATGCAGGCAGTCGGGACAGGGTTTATCGAGATGATCCTGTTTTCCATTAACCCTGCTTTTGACATGAGACCTGCCACCGAGGATCTGGATTCCATGTTTGAGGGCTATGAAGGTACGGATTATTCGGGAATCGATCCGGAGAGAGCGCAGCTGTACCGGCTGTGTGAAGAAAAGAACGTGGGGATGACGGTGATGAAGGGATTCTTCGGTGGCCGGCTGTTCGACGCGAAGACCTCCCCCTTCGGTACGGCGCTTACACCGCTGCAGTGTATTCATTACGCTTTGACCAGACCCGGAGTTTCCTCTGTTTTGTGCGGATATGACACGAAAGAACAGGTGGATCAGGCCATTTCCTATGAGACCGCGTCTGAAGGGGAGAAGGATTACGCGTCAGTGCTGGCTGCCGCACCGCTTCATTCCTATACGGGACAGTGTACGTACTGCGGACATTGCAGACCATGTCCGGTGAATATCGACATTGCCATGGTGAATAAGTTTTATGACCTGGCGGTGCAGCAGCCGTCGGTTCCGGAGAGCGTTCAGTCGCATTATGAGGCGTTGGGAACAGGCGCTTCCGCCTGCGTGGGATGCAGGAGCTGCGAGGAAAGATGTCCCTTTGGCGTGAAGGTGGCTGACAGGATGAGCGCGGCAGCGGAGCTGTTCGGCAGGTAGGAAACGGGAAACGACATGTACGGACAGTCGGAAAGATTGCCCGACCACCTTTTCTGACAAACACAGGGATTTTTCACTCCGGCCGGATCAGGAGTGAGCGGATCTTTGTGAAACCGTCTGGGAATGAGCGGAACTTTGCTGCGCGGAGGATGAGGATTCGGTACAGGGCAGAAGGATCCGGATCCTGGTACCGAGGACGGTACGGGAGAGAATCTCAAAATGCCCGCCGTGTTTATCGACGATCCATTTGGCGATGGACAGTCCGAGCCCTGTCCCCTGATAGGAGCGCACTTCATCCGAGCGGTAGAAGCGCTCGAACATATGCTGTACATCCGATTCCTCCATGCCGATTCCGGTATCCTGAACCTGGATGTATGCCTCGCCGGCGTTTGATCTGCCGCATCCCAGAATGATCTCATCGCCGGGTTTCGTATACTTCGCCGCATTATCGATCAGGATGCGGACCGCCTGCTTCAGAAGTGCTGCGTCTGCCTGTACGGCGAGCGGAGCATCCGCTTTGCGGCAGCGGTAGGGATGCGCCTCATCGATCATGAAGGATTCCTCGTAGACTTCCTCCATCAGATCAGACAGCTCGACGGTTTCCAGCCTGACGGATGTTTTACCGCTGTCTCCGCGTGCCAGAAAGAGAAGCTGTTCCACAAGGTGGTTCATATGCTCTGCTTCATTTTGTATGGCGCAGATGGATTCATCCAGGATCTTTTCATCGTCCTTCCCCCAGCGGCTGAGCATGTTGGCATACCCCTGAATCACGGCGATCGGCGTGCGCAGTTCATGGGAGGCGTCGTTGACAAAACGTGCCTGCTGGCGGTAGGTATCCCGCATCCGGATCAGGAGGTTGTTGATGGCGGCCTCGACGCCGACAAGGTCGGAATCCTGGAAGGAAAGAGGCTGTGCCTCTCCGGGGCTGATATGTTCGATCGCCTCCTCCAGAACCTGGTATTTGTCCTCAGAGAAGGACAGGCGGCTGAGTTCATCCGCGCGCATCGCGATCTCATTGATGGGATTCAGGGTTTTCCGGATTCGCCTGTTTTCCCCGTAATAGGAGAAGAGGAGACTGATCAGCTGGAAGGCCAGGATGACGCCGACGATGGCGCAGACAATAATCAGGATCTGGGTAATGTCCTTTTGAACCAGGATCTTACCGCTGCTGTCTTTTACGGTATACCACAGATGCCGCTGCACCTTGTCGATGGACAGGGAACGTGAAGTCAGACGAAGATCTGCGATCCCGGATAGCCGGCTGTATTCCAGCCCCAATAAAAAAGCGGCCGCAGTGAACAGAAGGAGCAGAAGATCAGAGAAGATCCAGATTCCCAGCTTCCTGCGGATCAGGCCAAAATGCAGCTTCCTGGTGATGGAGGACATTCTGCGGGACTGATCCAGGCTTCCTCTGTTGCCGCGCAGCGCTATTTTTCCGGCCTCTTTCTGTGCGTTCTGTGTTTCTTTTGTTTTTTCCCTGGTCTGTACTGTATTCCGCTCTGGATTGATCTCTGCCTTCTGTCCTTTGTATCGCTCTGGCTTGATCTCTGCATTCTGACCCTGATACCGCTCTGGCTTGATCTTTGCATTCTGACCCTGATACCGCTCTGGATTAACCTCTGTTTTCTTTTCTTTTTTCAGCTTTTCCATGCGTTGATCACATATCCGACCCCGCGCACAGTCCGGATCATCCTGACGGAGAAGACATCAT
>CAJOQO010000037.1 GCA_905236545.1 uncultured Lachnospiraceae bacterium | reverse complement strand
GTTGCTCATACGAACCTTGATTCTGTGCTTCGATAAATCGAGCACAGAATCAAGAACCGCATGGCAACCGCACAGGTAGAAAATATTTGACACAGTTATCCGACAGTGCTATCATGTACGGTGCATTATCGTCGATGACTATGCGCAGAGGGGATAGTGCGCCCTGAAACACGTGTGAGCAGGCAGCAGAAAGTACAGAGGTGAACAGTTAATGGAGAAAAACAGAATTCGCCCGGTTAAGGCTGGCAGGAGCATGCGTATGAGCTTCCAGAGGAATGAGGAAGTCCTTCAGATGCCGAACCTGATTGAAGTTCAGAAGAACTCCTACGAATGGTTCCTCACAGACGGACTTACGGAAGCATTTGCCGATATTTCCCCGATCGAAGATTATGGCGGAAAGCTCAGCCTTGAATTTACCTCATTTCAGCTATGCAAAGATGATGTGAAATACACCATCGAGCAGTGCGCAGAAAGAGACGCAACCTACGCGGCACCTCTCAAGGTTCGGGTGAGACTTCACAATAAGGAGAGCGACGAGATCAGCGAACATGAGATCTTTATGGGAGATCTGCCGCTGATGACGGACACCGGCACATTTGTGATCAATGGAGCCGAGCGCGTGATAGTCAGCCAGCTTGTCAGAAGTCCTGGCATCTATTACGGAATCAGCCGCGACAAACTCGGAAAGCCCCTGTACTCCTGCACCGTTATTCCGAACAGAGGTGCGTGGCTTGAATACGAAACAGATTCCAACGATGTGTTCTATGTACGCGTTGACCGGACCCGCAAGGTGCCTGTCACGACGCTGATCCGTGCCCTGAGAGTGGGGACGAACGCAGAGATTATCGATCTGTTCGGCGAAGAGCCGAAGATCCTCGCCACGCTCGAAAAGGATGAGAGCGAGGACTATGAGAGCGGCCTGCGCGAACTCTACAAGAAGATCCGTCCGGGGGAACCGTTTGCGGTGGAGAGCGCCGAGAGCCTGATCCACGGCATGTTCTTTGACCCGCGCCGTTATGATCTGGCAAAGGTGGGACGCTATAAATACAACAAGAAGCTGATGCTGAAAAACCGCATCACCGGACATGTGCTGGCAGAGGATGTCATTGACGAAAGTACAGGAGAGATCCTTGCACAGCAGGGTGAGACCGTGACGCAGGAGATGGCGGATGCGATCCAGAACGCGGCGGTCCGCTGCGTGGCGATTGCCGCCGACGAGCGCAACGTCAGGGTTCTTTCGAACATGATGGTGGATATCCGTGCGTTCCTCGACTGCGATCCGGAGGAACTCGGCATCACAGAGCTGGTTTATTATCCTTATCTGAAGGAACTTCTGGAGCGCAACACGCTGGAGGATGGTTCCATCGATGAGGCGGGCGCGAGGGAGGATGCGAAGGCCCACATCCACGATCTGATTCCGAAGAATATCACGGAAGAAGATATCCTGGCTTCCATTAACTACAACATGCACCTTGAGTTCGGGATCGGCAACAACGACGATATCGACCATCTGGGCAACCGCCGTATCCGTGCGGTGGGTGAGCTTCTTCAGAACCAGTACCGCATCGGGCTGAGCCGTCTGGAGAGAGTTGTGCGTGAGCGCATGACGACGCAGGAGATCGAGGGGATCACTCCCCAGTCGCTGATCAACATTAAGCCTGTGACCGCTGCGGTTAAGGAGTTCTTCGGATCCTCCCAGCTGTCCCAGTTCATGGATCAGAACAACCCGCTGTCCGAGCTTACGCATAAGAGACGTCTGTCGGCACTCGGCCCGGGCGGCCTGTCAAGAGACCGTGCCGGATTCGAGGTTCGTGATGTCCACTATTCCCATTACGGACGCATGTGCCCGATCGAGACGCCTGAAGGTCCGAACATCGGACTGATCAACTCGCTGGCATGCTATGCGAGGATCAACAAGTATGGATTCGTGGAGGCTCCATACCGGAAGGTAGACCGTTCCGATCCGGACAATCCTGTCGTCACCAATGAAGTCGTCTACATGACTGCGGATGAGGAGGATAACTACCATATCGCGCAGGCGAACACGGAACTGGATGCGGAAGGGCATTTCCGCCACAGGAATGTGTCCGGCCGCTACCGCGATCAGACGCAGCAGTATCCCAAGGCGATGTTTGAATATATGGATGTCTCGCCGAAGATGGTCTTTTCCGTCGCTACGGCGCTGATTCCGTTCCTTCAGAACGATGACGCGAACCGTGCGCTGATGGGCTCCAACATGCAGAGACAGGCGGTTCCGCTGCTGACGACAGAGGCCGCCGCGGTTGGAACAGGGATGGAGGTGAAGGCAGCCGTCGACTCCGGCGTCTGTGTGATCGCGAACCATTCGGGTACGGTTGTCCGTTCCGAAGCCAACCGGATCGTCGTCATGAACGATGACGGTGCAAGGGAAGAATATCATCTGCGCAAGTTTGTGCGCAGCAATCAGTCCAACTGCTATAACCAGAGACCGATCGTGGTTAAGGGAGACCGCGTGGAGGCAGGCGAAGTGATCGCGGACGGCGCTTCCACCTCAAACGGCGAGCTTGCGCTCGGCAAGAACCCGCTGATCGGCTTCATGACCTGGGAAGGCTACAACTATGAGGACGCGGTTCTGGTTAATGAAAAAATTGTCCGGGATGACGTGTACACCTCCATTCATATCGAAGAACACTCCACCGAAGCGCGGGATACCAAGCTCGGACCGGAGGAAATTACTAGAATTAAAATTTGGATTTATTTTAATAACAAAGAAAAAGCATTGCCAATTTCAACAATAAAAAATACAACTTTTTACATAACTGC
>CAJOQO010000036.1 GCA_905236545.1 uncultured Lachnospiraceae bacterium | reverse complement strand
TATAAACAGAAGGCATCCTTCCCTGAGGAGGATGCCTTGTTCTATATGGATCTCAGTGCCCCGGTCAGTGCCCCGGAGCTTTCTGCACGGATCTCAGTGCCCCTGGTCAGTGCCCGGAGTTTTCAGACCGGGTCTTCATCCCTGAAGCAATCATATCACATTATCCCGGCTTCGGGGCTTTTGCCGGTCATGATGATTTTACAGGTTCCTGACGCGGGAATGGCATCCCACGAAAAGAGCTGATATAATGGTTGCGGAGATGCAGTCTGCTGCGGATCAGCTGCCGGAAACAGAAGGAAGAGAGACCGCTGCTGGTTCAGTTCGTATACAGAAGTGTCGGGTGAACGGAAGCAAAGCGAAGTGAATGACCGACTGATACAGAAGGAATGATGTCATATACAGAAGGAGGTTTCCCATGAAAAAGAAAGGATTGTTCCTGACGGCTGCGATTGCGCTGGGGATTGCGGTATCTGCGGGCGCTCAGACCGCTGATCTGCCGGAGCAGATAGAGGGGCTGGGATTCTCATTTTCCAGCGGTGCCGGCGGATGGAGTACGGAGCTGACATTCGGAGAAGATGGCTCATTTACTGGAAACTATCATGACAGTGAGATGGGAGATGTCGGCGAGGGGTATCCGAACGGAACGATTCACTGCTGCTCTTTCAGCGGGAAGATCAGTCCGGTGGATCAGATCGAGGATAACTGCTGGAAGGTTAAGGTCGATAAGCTGGAGGTGGATGAGGCTTCGGAGAAAACAGAGGATGACATCCGGTATGTTCCTGCCGATCCTTACGGTATCAGCGAAGGGGATGAGATGCTCCTGTACAGTCCGGGAACCCCTGTCAGCGCTCTGTCGGATGATATGCAGTTCTGGGCTCATGTGAATATGCAGGACGGCCGGCAGGACGAACTGGAAAACTGGTTCCTGATGAGTGAGAAGAATGAAAGCGGATTCGTGAGTTATGAGGAAGTTTCCATGATTAATCCGTGGAAGGATCTGACGAAAGAGGAACTGACGTCTGAATCCGGACTGTCCTTCGGCGTGCCGGAAGGGGCAGAGGATGTGATCTATCGTTACCTGCCGGACGAAAACCTCGCCGAGATGCAGTTTACCCTGGAAGGCGATGAATATTGTGCCAGGATACAGCCTGCCATGGAAAAAACAGATATCTCCGGAATGTATTTTGACTGGGAGAATGAGGAGGATGTGAAGATCGGATCGTGCGCCGGGACCATCGGCCAGGCAAAAACCGGCAGTGAGGACCGGGTGGAGCTTTGCCAGTGGTATGATGCAGAGCAGGGACTGCAGTATTCGCTGTCTGTATACACAACAGACCCTGACGGGCTTGATCTGACCGCCGTGGCCGGGCAGATCTGCGGGAAGTAAACAGACGGTACCGGAAGAAGCCTTCCGGGCGCAGCAAAGCGCGCAAACATGAGCCCGGCATCACTCAGTTAAAGTATGGCATCATGAGCCCGGCGTCACTTCGTGAAGGCGGATCGCCGGAGCAGCATGGCATCATGCATGAGTCTTCCGGTTCCATTTATATCCGATAACGCTTCCGACGATTCCGCCGATAATATGAGACAGCTGGGAAACATGATCCTTTACGAACACGCTCTCATAGAGCTGCTGCCCGATGTAGATGACGGCAATTAAGAGAAATGTCAGAGGAATCTCTCCGGCCCTGAAACCGGTAAAGGATGTCAGGAGGATAAATGCGAACACAACGCCGCTTGCGCCGCAGAGCGCGACATGGGGAAAGAAGACCGTGTTGATGAGGGCTGTAATCAAAGCAGTGATCAGGATCACCTTCACCAGAGCGGCAGAGCCGTATTTTTCCTCGAGCATCGGACCGAGGAGCAGAAGGTACGCCGCATTTCCCATGAAATGACTCCATCCGGAGTGCCCGAGTACATGGGTGAAGAGGCGAAGATATGTCAGGGGAGAGAGCGGTGAGGACCGATATGTCTGAAACAGCAGCCGGGTAGCGGCACCTCCTGTCAGCAGCCCCAGAAGCGTCGCAAGAAACATCAGACAGACGAAGCCGATCACAACAGGTGCATTAATCACGATTTTCATCTTATGCTTCATAGGATTCATCCTTTCAGAACTTTGTCGCGCGGATTGTTGCAGCTTCCCTCGCGGGCGGTGCGTATCACAACAGACTCGCACCGTTTCTGCTGATGGTTTGACCCGGCGTCCTCTTTCTACCTTCTTTCAGTATACATAAGTCCCCGCGCTTATCAAGAAACGACAGCAAATCAATCGTTACGGTTCACGGGCCTGATCTGAGCTTTGTACTGCCGCTTACAGGCAAGCCTGACGCGTCAGATACAAAGACTCAGAACGGCCGTGAATGGTAACAATCAACCAGCAGGTTCCGGCCGGAAGATGCTGACTGCCGTACCGGGGAGCGCAGGGGGGCGGACCGGCTGCACAGGAGGTGCATCAGCTGAAAACTGCAGAATAAGGAAAGGAGAAGTGTATCATGAAGGTTCTTATTCTCAATGGAAGTCCCCGTGTGGACGGAAATACGGCAATTGCAGTGAATGAGATGAGAAAGGTGTTTGCGGACGAGGGCATCGAAACGGAGGTTCTGCAGATCGGCAATCAGGTCATCCGGGGCTGTATCGCATGCGGCGCATGCTCAAAAAGCGGGAAATGCGTATTTGATGACGCAGTGAACCGGGCAGCGGAGCTGTTTGAGAAAGCCGACGGCCTGGTTGTTGCGTCGCCCGTATACTATGCTTCGGCTAACGCGACGCTGATCGCATGTCTCGACAGACTTTTCTACAGCACAAGATTTGATAAGACGATGAAAGTAGGCGCAAGTGTTGTGGTCGCACGAAGAGGCGGCTGCTCTGCCACGTATGACGAGCTGAACAAGTATTTTGGGATATCCGGTATGCCGATCGCGTCAAGCCAGTACTGGAACAGCGTGCACGGCAGAATGAAGGGCGAAGCTGTGCAGGATCTGGAAGGACTTCAGACGATGCGGGCGCTTGCGCGAAACATGGCTTTTCTGATGAAGAGCATCGCGCTTGGCAGAGAAAAGTACGGATTGCCTGAAAAGGAAACATGGCAGGCAACGCATTTCATCAGATAACCGGATGCTCCGGCAGCAGTCCCGGGATAACAGCGCACTGGAAAAATGCATAAACAGGAAGGACAGATCGAATGAAACGAAATCAATTGTCAGTGGCAGCAATCCTCCTTATCATGATGCTCAGCCTTTTTTCTATCCATGCTATGGCGGGAGAAGCCGCCGGCGGACCGAATGTGGAAAAGGCTGTGGATGAGAAAGCGGATGAATCGATCGATTACTGGAACCCCTCTTCCCCGGCGATGAAGTCTATCATGGAGTTTGTAACGAAATCGGTGGATGAGAACTCAGACGGCTTTATCCCGAAAGCTGACAGGATCGCCGTGTTTGATAATGACGGCACCCTGTACGGAGAACGCTTCCCGACCTACTTCAATGACTGGCTCTTCATACAGAGGGCACTTTACGATGACAGCTATAAGGCTCCGGCCTATCTGAAAGCCTTTGCTCAGTCATGGGAAGACAAGGTTCTGAAGGGGATCCCGATCGAGAACTTCGATGCGCTGGAGCGGGAACTGGGACCGAAGCTGTATGAAGGGCTGACTCCGGAAGAATACGCGGAGGTTGTCCGCTGGTTTAAAGCGCTGCCTGTCTGGGGATTTGAGGGAATGACATACGGAGAGGCTTTCTTTCCGCCCATGGTATCTCTGGTGGAATACCTTTTTCAGCACGATTACAAGATCTATATTGTCAGCGCAACCTACAGGGATGCCGTGCGTGTGCTGACGGAGGGTGTTCTCGATGAATATATCCCTTCCGATCATGTCATCGGTACGGATCTTTTGTATGTTGCATCCGGTGATGAACACAAGGAAAGCATGTTCTATGAGCTGAAGCCTGACGATCAGCTGGTGATTGCGGGCAGGCTGTTTATCAAGACTCAGAAAACCAATAAGGCGACTGTCATCCAGCGGGAGATCGGGAAGGTTCCTGTACTGGCCTTCGGCAATTCTACCGGGGACTTTTCCATGGCGACTTACACACTGCAGAATAAGAAGTATGGCGGCAGGGCATATATGCTGCTGTGCGATGATACGCAGAGAGATTACGGGGATCCAGAGGTTGCAGCAGCCTTCAGGGAGAAATGCGATGCCAATGGTTTCTATACCATTTCCATGAAAGAGGAATTCGAGACGCTGTATCCGGAAGGAGCGTCCATGAAGAAGCAGGATAAAGTAAAGATGGATGCGTACAGATAAAAAAACATGTTGATCCTGAGAAGCATTCTGAAGGAACGATCAAAAGAAGCGAATCATCAAAAGAAGCATTCAGAAGAGGGCGGCATCGGAGATTTCTCCCGGTGCTGTCTTCTTTTTTGTTACAGGTCACACCTCGACGGATCCCTATTTCTGGCAGACACAGGGGTACTGATACAAGCCGCCCCTGATCACCAGTCGGCAGCCACAGGGGTTCCTTCGCTCCGACCCCCGAAAGTCTGCCGCTCAGGAACCCCT
>CAJOQO010000035.1 GCA_905236545.1 uncultured Lachnospiraceae bacterium | reverse complement strand
GGTCACAGGGCTCCTGAGCGGCAGACTTTCGGGGGTCGGAGCGAAGGAGCCCTGTGGCTGCAGTATGGTGACAGGGTGCTGGCAACCAGCATACAGGCAATCTGCATGCAGGCGATCAGCATACAGGCGATCAGCATGCATGATCAGGAAAATGAAGATGCCGAAGTCAATTCGTCTCCTGATTGACCCCGGCATCTATATTAACTGATTATACTGCCATCTGAACTCACGAACGTCCGGCCTTCCCTTTGCAGACACATGAGCCGTCCGTGAAGATCAGCCACATACGTACAAAGCTCACAGATACTTCCGCAGAACATCAACCTTATCCAGTCTCTCCCAGGGAAGATCCAGATCATTTCTGCCAAAATGCCCGTATGCCGCTGTCTGCTTATAGATCGGGCGGCGGAGGTCAAGCATCTTAATGATTCCCGCGGGACGAAGATCGAAGTTTTCACGGACGATATCCGTGATCTTCTCATCATTGATCCTGCCGGTCTTGAACGTATCAACCATGATCGATGTCGGCTGTGCTACACCGATTGCGTAGGAAAGCTGGATCTCACATCTGTCCGCAAGACCAGCCGCGACAATGTTCTTCGCCACATAACGGGCTGCATACGCCGCGCTGCGGTCCACCTTGGTGCAGTCCTTTCCGGAAAATGCGCCGCCGCCATGTCTCGCCGCTCCACCGTAGGTGTCAACGATAATCTTGCGTCCGGTCAGTCCCGCATCCCCATGAGGACCGCCGATTACAAAACGTCCCGTCGGATTGATGAAATACTTCGTATTCTCATCCAGCATCTCCTTCGGAAGAACCGGATCAAATACATACTTCCTGATATCCTCGTGAATCTGCTCCTGTGTAACATCCGGATCATGCTGTGTGGAAAGAACCACCGCATCCAGCCGGGCCGGCTTTCCATCCTGATACTCCACCGAAACCTGGCTCTTTCCGTCCGGGCGCAGATATTTCAGCGTACCTTCCTTGCGGACCTTTGTCAGCTGCAGGCAAAGCTTGTGGGCAAGAGAGATCGCAAACGGCATATACTCCTCTGTTTCATTGGTCGCATAGCCAAACATCATCCCCTGGTCTCCGGCGCCGATCGCATCGATCTCGCTGTCCGTCATCTGTTTTTCCTTCGCCTCCAGAGCCTTGTCAACTCCGAGCGCAATATCCTCGGACTGCTTGTCAAGGGCGACAAAGATCGCGCAGGAATCCGCATCGAATCCCATATCCCCGCCGGTATATCCAATCTCACGGATCGTATCGCGGGCAATCTTCTGATAATCAACATTGGCGTTCGTCGTAATCTCACCCATGATTACGGCAAACCCGGTGCACGCAGCTGTCTCGCAGGCAACCCTGCTCATCGGATCCTGCGCCACAACAGCGTCAAGAATCGCATCAGAGATCGCATCACAGACCTTATCCGGATGTCCCTCTGTCACGGACTCCGATGTAAAAAGAATCTTTTCCATATCTATTCTGTACTCCTTCCCAAAAAAAGAATCCGCACTTCTGCGGACTCAACGACTCATGCTGAGTCCCCTTATTGTTCGAAATAACTCGCTCAGGTTGGCACCTTCCGCATCATACGGGGTTGCCGCGGCTTCAACGATCCTTTGTACCTCCACCGCCTCTGAATAAGAGAACATCAAAATATTCCATTCACTGCAGGAAACTTTATCAAAGTCATAAAAAACCGTCAAGGAGAATCTTCTCCCTGACGGAAACAAATGCAATATCCTGTAGGATACAGCTATACATCCGGTTTAAAGTGTAGCATCAGGATCGATGCTTTTCCATATACTTCAGATAGTTCTCAACCATCAGCGCGATCTTAAAGGTAACCGCATCATCAAAGGACCGGATGTCCAGACCTGTCGACCTGGAAAGCTTCTCCAGACGGTACACAAGCGTATTGCGGTGGACAAACAGCTGCCTCGCGGTCTCGGAAACATTCAGGCTGTTCCCGAAGAACATATTGATCGTAGTGAGTGTTTCCTCATCAAACGTCTCCGGCTGCTGTTTTGTAAAAACCTCCCGTAAAAACAGCTGGCACAGATTTTCCGGCAGCTGATAGATCAGGCGTCCGATTCCAAGATTGCTGTACATGTGGATCCTGTCTCCGGAATAAAAGATCTTTCCCACATTCAGCGCCATACGGGCCTCTTTAAAGGAACGCGACACCTGGGAAATCTCACTCACGATCGTTCCACAGGAAACTCTTACATCAATCATAGCCTCCGAATTCATAATATCCCGGATGCTCGCCGCAGTCTCCTCGAGATCCTCATAGCTCTCCTCATCCTGCAGGCAGCGGATCAGAATGATGCTTTTTTCATCAACCTCCGTAATCAGATTCCCGTCATCATCCCCAAACAGATTACGGATAACCTCCATTGCGGAATTGTCTCTTTCATTTTTCGTTTCAATGATATAGACAATACGCCGCATCTGCGGCTCGATATGAAGCTTTTTCGCGCGGTTGTAAATATCAACCAGAAGAAGGTTGTCCAGAAGAAGGTTCTGTACAAAATTATTCTTATCAAACCTTTCTTTGTACGCCACGATCAGATCCTGCAGCTGACTGACAGCGATCCGCCCGATCATATGGACATCCTCACCGGAGCCCTTCGCAATCAGGATAAACTCCGGAACTTCCTCTCCCTGCACCTTAAAAAAATGAAATCCCTGCAGTTCCTGACTGTCCGCCGGAGAAGAAGCAAACTGCTGCGCCGCGGCAACACTGATCTCATCCATCCTGTCCGTGGCGGCAACCGGATATCCGTCCATGCTTCTGACGGAAAAATCTATCTTCGTTATTGCCTTCAGCTTATCGATCGATGTTTTGATCGTCTGATTGGATATCATGCTTTACCTCGCATTTCTCATCTCATCCATTCCATGCGGTTCTTCTGATTCTGATCCAGCTCCTGAAGGAGCACTGATGATGTCAGTGTTTCCCTCAGAGCCTCCGGCGGATCGCAGTACGCCTTTGCAGCTGCTGATCTGTCAGCTGATCTGTCATAAAGAAGGCCGCCCCGGCGGGACGGCCTTCACATCTTTCAGGAAAAATCATCAGTTGGTGATCGTCAGCTCGGTTTCCTTATCGAATACATGAACCTTATCGACATCAATCGCAAACTTGACTTCCGATCCGGTTCTCGCATCCGTCTTCGGATTTACACGGGCTGTCATGTTGGAACCGTTGATGGTGAAGTACAGGAAAACTTCCGCGCCGAGAAGCTCGTATACTTCGATCTTCGCGTCAAGTACGGAATTGCTCTTCCCAACAACCTCGGGATCATCGTTCAGATGCTCCGGACGGACACCCATGATAACCGTCTTTCCAACATATCCGCCGTCAACCAGCTTCTTTGACTTCTCTGCCGGAAGAGCAACCTTGCCGGCTGATCCAAGATCAAGTCCTCCATCCGGAAGAACCTTGGCATCCAGGAAGTTCATCTGCGGAGATCCGATGAATCCGGCGGTGAAGAGGTTTGCCGGCTTGTTGTACAGATTCTGCGGAGTGTCGACCTGCATGACAACGCCGTCCTTCATAACGACGATCCTGGTACCAAGCGTCATAGCCTCGGTCTGGTCATGCGTAACATAGATGATCGTAGCACCCAGTCTCTGATGCAGCTTGGAGATCTCGGTTCTCATCTGAACACGGAGCTTCGCGTCCAGGTTGGACAGCGGCTCGTCCATCAGGAATACCTTCGGGTTACGAACGATCGCACGACCCATGGCAACACGCTGTCTCTGACCGCCGGACAGAGCCTTCGGCTTTCTGTCAAGGAGCTTCTCAAGGTCAAGGATCTTGGCCGCTTCACGGACCATCTTGTCAATCTGATCCTTCGGCGTCTTTCTCAGCTTCAGAGAAAATGCCATGTTATCATATACCGTCATATGCGGATACAGTGCATAACTCTGGAAAACCATCGCGATATCACGATCCTTCGGCTCAACGTCATTGACAACACGATCACCGATTTTCAGTGTACCGGAGGAAATCTCCTCAAGGCCGGCAACCATACGAAGTGTAGTAGACTTTCCGCAGCCTGACGGGCCGACGAAAATGATGAATTCCTTATCAGCGATCTCAAGGTTAAAGTCCTTGACTGCTTCAAAACCATTCGGATAAACCTTGCAAATATGTTCCAGAGATAAGCTTGCCATCTTTTTTCCTCCAAATTGGAATACGAGTTTTTACAACTGTCATCAGTATACCTCAGGCTGCAAAAACACTCCATTGCTTAAGTTTACAAATTTTTTATCAGGCATACGTGAAAAACGACAACAAAAAACGAATCACCCATCGTCTATGGAGAATATGACGAATTTTCAAGACTATCGTGAGCAAATTGACGAAGATGACGTTTCCCAGTATACTTATTACAATTCTTTAAGAAAGGTCATTGCCGTGAACTACATTGTATTGGATCTGGAATGGAACCAGTGCCCTTATGGAAAGAAAAAGGAGGATCCGAAGCTGCCTTTTGAGATCATCGAGATCGGGGCGGTTAAGTTAGATGCGTCCTTCCGGAACGTCGGTACCTTTCATGAAACGATCCGTCCGGTTCTTTACCGCAGGCTTCACTACATGACGCGCAGCGTGATCCATATGACGGAAAATGACTTCGCCGGCAAACGGACCTTTCCCCATGTTTTTGCCGATTTTCTGCGGTGGTGCGGGGACTCTCCCGTTTTCTGCACCTGGGGCCCCGGCGATCTCACAGAACTGCAGAGAAATGTCCGCTGGCATCTGGATCATGGCAACCTGACAGGGCGCTGGCCTTTCCCGTTTCCGTTTTTTTACCGGGACGTCCAGAAAGTATTCTCCTACTCCCACGAAGACGGAAAGAAGCGCAGGGCTCTGGAATGGGCCGTCGAGTATCTTCAGATCGAGAAGCGGGAGGAATTCCACGACGCGTTTTCCGATGCCGGATATACCGCAAAGATCCTGCAGCTTCTCCCGGCGGAGGATATCCGCCGCTATTCCTCCATCGATACCTACCATACACCAAAGAAGCGCAGCGAGGAGATTCTCGTGCGCTATGACCATTATACAAAGTTTATCTCAAAGTCCTTCCACGACAGGGATGCTGTCATGAAAGACCGTGTCATCACCTCGACCAGATGCCTCGACTGCGGCCAGAAGACCCGCCGGACCATCCGCTGGTTTTCCGACAACGGACGCAATTATCTGTGCATCTCCCAGTGCCCGGAGCACGGCAGCTACCGCAGCAAGATCCGGATCCGACAGAATGCGGAAGAGGAGTGGTACGCGGTAAAGACCACGCGCAAGGCAAGTCCGGAAGATATCGAGCTCGTAAAAAAGAAGCAGGAAACGCTTCGCCAGCGCAGACGCATGCACCGCACGAACTGACAAGAATCCTGTATCAGACGTATCCTCCGCACGAACGGAGGAGAACCCTGTATCAGACGTATCCTCCGCATGAACGGAAAAGAGCGGTGTATCACACCGCTCTGTCGATATAAAAATCGCTGATCAGATCCTCGATTCCCCGAAGCAGTATCTCCACTCTTCCGTAAAAGGCATCGTCATTCCCCGGATTCCCCATCTCATCTTCCAGAAGGTTCATGCTGTCCTTGATCCGCTCCATCCTGTTGATGCCCGAACCTTCCTCAAAGAGTCCGCGTCTTGCGCGGACATTTTCCTCCGGCGTCATGCTGGTCGCAATCGTATCCACCCTCGGCTTCTCGCCGATAAAACGAAACGTTACGGAAGGAGACGCGTGATTCAGAAGATGCGTCAGATACGCAATATCACCGGTATTCTTATAATACTTCCACGCGAAGGTCTTTCGCATCGTCTGCGCGCCAACCGACCCAAGTCCCAGCTTCTGCCCGGCTGATTTCATGGCGCGGTACGCCTGTTCCCTCGAGATTGCCCTGTTCTTGTGCCCAAGGAAAAGGGGATCCATATCATCCTTTCCCATCGTGTATTCTTCGATCACCGCCTTCACATCCGGCTCAAACCGGTAAGTCCGCTTCACACGCTTTGTCCCCAGATACACGGTAAGAGAATCCTTTCCCCGTACGTCCCGGACACATAGCTTCAAAAGCTCCTGTACCTGCAGCCCGGTTCCGACTCCCAGACGGAACATGATGAAATACTTCGTATCTACATTCATGAGCTCCTGCTCATAACGCCTCAGAGTCTCTTCTTCTTTAATCGGTGCAACCCAGTTCATATGCAAGCTCCTGTTCGTTGATGTCTGATTCCTCTATAGCTTCGGTTCCTGCGGTGAATCCGAATCATCCGACAGATTCAGATCCTTAAGACCCGGATCTTTCTTCCAATCCTCCCTGTTTCTGTCTTCCTCCTCCTGCTTCATGGCCTGTCTCAGCTCTTCCTCGATCTCCGCTGTTGACTTGGCATCGATCTCCTCCTCCAGGCGCTGCGCTTCCTCTCTTGCTGCGCGCAGCTTCTTTCTGGAACGATAGTCGCTTGTCGAACGCAGCAGGAGCATCAGAAGCATCAGGAGCAGTACAATCACGACCAGACCGACTGTCAGAATCAGCCCCTTCCTGTTTTCCTCCACAAAGCTTCTGACCTGCTGCGCCATATTATGGGCAAAGTCCCCCACATCCTTCCAGACAATATCGCTCGTATCCTGGATATTAACTTCCTTGTCTCCTGTCTCTCCCTCTGCCCTCACACGAATGATCGTCTGCCATGGATAGGAAAGCTTCAGGGTAACCGGATTCACTCCCAGCGTCATGCTGCCGACCTGCCAGTCATGATACAGGTACGGGATGACAGAGGATTCTCCGGGACTGTTCGGCGCACTGCCGGAAGCAAGCACAACCTCCGATACGTCCGCGTCAGCCGGAATCGATACGGTCTGCAGGCCGCCCGTAACGGAAACGGTCTGGGAAAGCTCCGGTGCCTCAAGCGCCGCCGCTTTTCCAAGATAATTCGTTTTCATCAGGGAAGAAAGAGATTTCTCACCCGCACTGCCTCCCATCCGGACATTCCGGAACTGATTGAATCCATAGTTCAGAAGATCGATCGTTTCAAGATAATTCTGACCTGCACCGTTTCCGTGAAGCAGTACGCAGACCAGTCTTCTTCCGTCCTTCTCCGCGTATGTGACCAGCGTATTCCACGCCATCTGCGTGAACCCTGTCTTTCCCCCGGTGCACCAGCTGGTGTAATACTCGGAATCCGTCTGCATCATCTGATGGTGGTTGGAGAGATAGCGCTTCTCCTCATACATGTTGGTGGGTTCCACTTCGTATTCCACCGTCCCGCAGATCGTGCGGAAGGTCTCATTGGCATAGGCCGCCTGTGCGATCAATGCCATGTCATGTGCTGTCGTATAATGATCATCCGCGGACAGTCCCGACGGATTCGAAAAATGCGTTCCCGTACATCCCAGTGACGCCGCTTTGTCATTCATCATCTGAGCAAAGCCTTCCAGGGATCCTCCCACATACTCCGCGAGCGCGTTCGCCGTATCATTGGCCGACTCCAGCATGAGCGTATACAGAGCGTCACGGATCGTGATCTGTTCTCCCTCCGACAGACCGACGTTCGACGCGTTTTCATCCAGCTCATACACGATCGGGGAACAGGTCATGACAGCATCCAGATCCGCATTTTCCAGCGTAAGAAGGCAGGTCATGATCTTCGTGATCGACGCTGGATACAGCTGCCTGTCACAGTTTTTGGAGTATAGCCACGTATTCGTGTCCAGATCCAGCACAACACCCGCCGCGGCCTGAATCGCCTGTCCCACAGGCCACCCCGGGATATCATTGGTCTGAATCGGTTCGTAGTATTCTTCAGGGATGAATTCCTCTTCTTCTTCCTCCTCATTTTCCTCATTTTCCTCAGCTCTCACCAAAGAAACCGATCCAAAAAGAAGAAGAGCTGTCATCAGAAAGCATGACAGAATGCGATAAAAGATAGGATATTTGAACTTCATGGTACTCCCCTTAATGATCAGGACCTGTTCCTGCGCAATCTGCACAGGTTATTTCTTAACAGTTCCTTATCCGCTCCCCAGCAGATAGACTAGCTGTCTGATTGTACCATTTTCAGAAAAATTATGCAACATATCATGCACGGTGTTGCATGACGCTCAGGAGCCCTGTGGCTTTTTCCCCTTCGCAAACCGGTTCACGATATATGCGTTCGCCTGCTTTTCCTGCGTATCGTCCAGCTCCTCAAGAGGACCGGTCACGCCGCGGTTTTCCAGCGCATGCCGCAGCAGATAATCGCATACATGGGGATTCTTCGGCAGAAGCGGTCCATGCAGATAGGTTCCGACCACGTTCCTGTAAAGCACGCCTTCCTGCCCGTCCTCCCCGTTATTCCCATACCCGCATACAACCTTGCCGAAGCTCTTTACACCTTCGCCAAGCCGGGTTCTTCCGCCATGGTTTTCAAATCCGGTAACAGGATAGGGGAATATGGGATTCTCCAGGACAATATTCGAAATCAGACGGGGGCTTCCCTGCTTTGTTACAAGGTCAACGAGATGAAGCCCTTCCATGTCGCCGTCCGGCGTGCTGTATTCATGCCCGAGCAGCTGATAACCGCCGCAGACAGCGATCACGACCCCTCCGTTTTCCACGTAAGCCTGAAAGTCCTTCCGGATCTCCTGCAGCCTTCTGCAGACGATCATCTGCTCACGGTCGCTCCCGCCGCCGAGAAGCACGATATCCGTCTTTGCAAAGTCAATCGTATCTCCCAGATTATACTCGATGACATCCGCATCATATCCGCGCCACTGAAGGCGCATCTTCATACATTGGATATTCCCCCGGTCTCCGTAGAGATTCAGCAGATCCGGATACAGATGTCCGATGGTTATCTTCATAGTACTACTCCGTTGCTGCAGGTCACATCCTGCCTCCACTTTTCCGACAGACACAGGGCTTTTTCGTATCTCAGCCTTTTTCCATCGCCTTCAGGATATTGTGGGTGGAATAAAGGGCTGTATAATTGACCAGCACATACAGATTGCCGCAGCCGTCCTTCAGGCGCTGTTCGATCGCGCTCTTTACATCTTCTATCAGATCGGCATGAATCGATACATATTTCAGGCGCAGCCGCATATCCTGGCAGCGCAGGCCGCTTACTGTGATCGATCGGATGCTCCCGTCGCACAGTCTGTCAAAGTCCACATCCCACAGCCAGGAGATATCCCTGCCATCCTGGGCATTGTCGTTGATTACGATGATCAGATCCTTCGGACTGGTGTCCTCCATCACCGAAGAGATATTCTGATTGAACCCTGCCGGATTTTTTGCCAGATTCAGAAGAACCTTTGCCGGACCGATCCGGAACTGTTCATTGCGGCCGTTTTCCGGATTATAGGCGTCCAGCATACTGCCAAAATGATCCGTCGGAATCCCTGCCGTCCTTACCGCCGCATAGCAGGCAAGAATATTGTAGATATTATAGAAGCCACGGTAATTTGCCCGGATGGAGAGGGCTTTCTTCCGCGCACCCTGATCCGGTGAACGCTCCGCAACGTCAAAACATAGACCGTCCTTCAGGCTGATATGACAGGCATCATAATCGATTTCAGGCCGGCCGAAGCCGCACGATGGACAATGATAAACGCCAAGCTGGCTGTAATGATAGAACCGGTATTCCAGACGGTTGCCGCAGCGCTTGCAGAACTGGCCCTCCCGGATCTCATGCGTACCTCCGGCCGCGTGTCCCTGCGCACCGGGAACCTGCTCGCTGATCCCGTAGGTGACCAGGGGATGCCCGCTCTCCTGAGCCAGATAAGTGCTCAGAGAATCGTCCCCGTTCACGACGATCCTCATCTCCGGAGCCATATCGAATGCCTTCCGGAGAAGGTCCATCGTAATATCAATCTCTCCATAACGATCCAGCTGATCCCGGAACAGGTTCGTCAGCACACATACATCCGGTTTAAAATGCGGAAATACGCGGACTGTCGACGCTTCATCGATCTCTATAACCGCATTGTCCGCATCCAGTCTCCCTCCCGGGGAAGCGCTCAGCACAAATGCCGCCGCCACACCCATCAGCATGTTGGATCCCGTATGGTTGCAGACAACCTTTCTGCCTTCCGCTTCCAGCGCGGAGCAGATCAGGTTATTTGTCGTTGTCTTTCCATTCGTACCGCAGGTAACGATGATTTCGCCCTTCACCTGGGACGCCAGTCTCTTCAGGATCCCCGGATCGATCTTCATGGCAAGCTTGCCGGCCATCGTCACCCCCTGCTTTCCCGCAATTTTACAGAAAGAGCTGAGCGCGCGCGCAGACACAATCGCCGCTGTCGTTCTTATTCCCATGTTCTGTCCTCAGTGATCAGAAACCGCCGCCTCATCCATTCCGCCGCCATACCGGACGGCAGTTCCTCACTCTGTTTCTTGCAGCACCATGCCGTCAGACTTCGGCAATTGCCTCCACCTCACACAAAACACCCTTCGGAAGATCCTTCACCGCGACGCAGGAGCGCGCCGGCTTTGATGTAAAATACTTTTCATATACCGCGTTAAATGCGGCAAAGTCCGCAATCTCCGCCAGAAAACAGGTTGTCTTGATCACATGGTCAAAAGATGTTCCGGCAGCCTCCAGAAGCGCGCCGACATTCCGGCAGACACGATCCGTCTGCTCTTCAATTGTCTTTGCCTCAACCTGGCCGGAAGACGGATTGATCGGAATCTGGCCGGAAAGATACGCGATCCCGTTCACGATGATCCCCTGTGAATACGGACCGATCGCCGCGGGCGCCTTGTCTGTTGACAGATATTTCATTTGGTTTCCCCCATTCTTTTTCCCGGTTACACGTGCCGCACGCGGCTTTCGAAGAAAGCCTTCCTTTCCATCGCACTGCGACCCGCCGGAGACTCGAAGGAAACACTGATAACATCAGTATTTCCTTAAGACTTCTGCTCCTCGTACCACTGCGCAACCCTGGATGAGATCTGCACGATCACACTGATTGCCTCCGCATTTCTTCCCGCAAGGTCATTGCTCAGCACACAGAGGATATAGCCCTCTCCCTTTCCCTCCGGCGGGAATACGATCGCCACATCATTCTCGATGCAGCCCAGGCCGTAGTTTTCAGGCATCTCTCCCGTCTTGTTGCCGCTCGTATAGCCAGCCGGAAGACCGGCCGGAATCTTGTTCTTTAAGGTCTGTCCTTTTACGATCTCCAGCATCTTCGCAGAAGCTTCTTCATTGACACAGGTCCCATGATACAGATCCGAAAGGAATTTCCGGGTATCCGCGGCAGTCGTATAATTGTCGCCGCTCGGATTCTCCTCCAGGAATCTGCGTCCGATGGAGGTTCCATGATAACCGTTTTCTTCACAGAATGCTGCGATCCGCTGGGCTCCCAGCGAAAAATCTCCCTCGCCGAGACGCTCAATCAGAAGGTTTGCGCAGGAGTTGTCCGAGACCGTGATCATGCTTACGATCGTATCTCTCAGCTGCCCGTCATATTCCTCATGGAACGGAACAGCCTCTTCTCCCTCCGCCGGATAGCACATATAGCGGTATACTGCGCCCATGATAAACAGTTTTACGACACTGGCAGACTGCATCACATCTGCATCGTGAT
>CAJOQO010000034.1 GCA_905236545.1 uncultured Lachnospiraceae bacterium | reverse complement strand
TCAGGATATCCGAGATCATCATAAACAGCGCGCCCGGGATCCCCTTTCCGGAAACATCCGCGATCACCAGGGCCAGATGATCGTCATCCACCAGAAAATAATCATAGAAGTCACCGCCAACCACCTTCGCCGGATTCATGCTGGCGCACAGGTCGAATTCCGGGCGGTCCGGGAAGGCCGGGAACTGCTTCGGCAGCGCGGAGCTCTGGATATGCGCCGCCATATCAAGCTCTGTGTTTACACGTTCCCGTTCCGCTATGGCATGTGTCAGCTTATCGGCGTTGTTTACGATGCGCTCCTGCATAAACTTTATCTCGTGACAGAGATCGCCGATCTCGTCATTGGAACGGATCGGGAGTTCGATCACATCGTCTTTTGAAAACCCCTCGTCCCGCATCTGAAATTTCGCGGCTCCTTCAGCAAGCTGCTTCAGGGGCTTTGTCGCCAGCTTTCGGATCAGCAGCAGGGCGATTGCCATCATTGCCAGGGTAAACACCGTGATGAATGCCGCACTTCTGACCAGGAACCAGTGCCGCTCCCTGATCACATCGTTCATGTCGATGTCCACGCATACCTGCGCAACCGGAACATCCTCAGCCCCCTCCCATTCCTCCAGGATCGGTTCGCAGGTGGTACAGAGCCAGTTATTATTGAATTGATAGATGGTAGGCGGGATTCGGTCGTTGCCGGTGTACTGTGCAAAGGCTTCGATCCGTTTCTCCTCCGTGCCGATCTCCAGCAGGCTCATATCAGAGTCCGCCAGGTTATAGGTTACGCCATCCACGACATACTGGATGTAGACATCGACGTGAAAGATCTCCTCTGAGTAGGCCAGTTCCATGTTTGTGAGGAAATCATAATCGCCGTAAAGGGTATAGAACACTTTTTCCTCCTCCGGCACCTGGGAAAGATCCGATTGTATGTACCCCATAAGATAATCGTACGATGGCTGTTCCAGCATCCAGTCCCGTACGATCTGTTCGTCGTTCGCTTCAACGGCCCTGGCCCGTACCTGCCGGAATTCGTCGGTATCGGTCATTTTCCTCAGATAGGAGGTATATTCATAGGGAAGATGATTAGACGCTATGTCCTGTACGACGTGTTCCGCCCTTGTATAATAGAAGTTGTCTATCTTGCGGCAATAGACCATGTAGGTGATCCGCAGGAATCCCAATGCGAACACAAGGATGCAGACGATGAGCAGGATATTCAGCTTTATTCCCAGTCCGATCCGGCGTGCTTTTGACCCCGTCTTCATTGCGTCTCCTTCCTCCCGTCATCTGCCAGGGCAAATGTCTGTGCGGCCCGTCATCTGTCAGGGCAGATGACTGTGTGCTGCGTGTCCGGCGGGACAGCTTATTCGCTCCGCTTTTGCCCCTTACATCATAGCATCACCGGGCTTTCCGTGCAATTTGCAGGATTGCGCCCGGTCAGTCCACCCGCGTCCTGCGGAACTGGGTCGGAGAACAGCCCTTGATCCTCCGGAACGCCCGGTTGAAGGAGGAGATGCTGGAGAAGCCGGAGTCGTATGCTACATCTACGATGTGGATGTTCGGGTCGGAAAAATATGCTTCCGCCCGTTTGATGCGCTCCGCGGTGAGAAACTCCACAAACGTCATGCCGGTATACATCTTGAACAGATGAGAGAAATGTGACTTGCTCATCCCGATATGCCGTGATACATCATCCGGCGTCATCGGTTCGGTGCATTTCTCGGAGATATGCAGACAGGCTTCCGCGATCAGCGCCATGTTCTTACTGTCTGCCTTCTCTCGGACGGGCCGATCGAGGCGGACGAAGCATGCATGGCACAGGCCGGATATGAATCCATTTTCAAACAGGAAAAGGGATATGAGGCGTATGAGTACTTCGACGCCTCGGCAGATCCTGGCGTACTGGCAGAGGTGAAAGAGCATTACCGGTAATGGCGCGGGGAGGAGGCGTCATCTGATGTACGCGCGGAGCACCCTGGTGAGGTCTTCCACATGAAAAGGCTTCGCGATGTGCTCGTTCATCCCCGCCTGTTTGCATTTCAGCACATCATCGGCAAATGCGTTTGCCGTCATGGCGACAATGGGGATCTCCTTTGCGTACGGCCTGTCCATGGCGCGGATGGCCCTCGCCGCCTCGTAGCCGTTCATGACAGGCATCTGGATGTCTGTCATGAATATGGAATAGTATCCGTCCGGGGATGAGGCCAGCTTTTCCACCGCCTGCGCTCCATCCATCACCCAGTCCACTTCGACGCCGGACATCTCCAGGAAGTCTATGGCGATCTCCGCGTTCATTTCCTGATCCTCCGCCAGCAGGATCCTGCGGCCTGTCAGGTTCATTGCCTCCAGATCTCTCAGGGGAGCTTCCAGGTCGGCATCTGAGGACTCTTCGTTGAGAATGGAATCAAACAGGGACGCCAGCTTTGTGCGGAACAGAGGCTTGCTGACAAAGGTTCTCACGCCGGCATCGCGCGCAGCCTGTTCGATGTCCGTCCAGTCATAGGCCGAGAAGATGATGAGGGCCACGTCGCGGCCGACGATTTCCCGGATCTGGCGGATGGTCTCCACGCCGTCCTGGTCCGGCAGCTTCCAGTCGATGATGACGGCGAAGAATCCACGCCCCTGCTCCGCCCTGGTCCTGACGCGATCCACTGCGGCATGTCCGGAGAGCACCCACTCGCTGTTGATCCCCATGCCTTCCAGGATCTCACAGGTTGATTCGCAGCAGACGGGATCATCGTCCGCCACCAGGACGCGGAGATCCCGGAAGCTGTCGTAGTTGATGTTTTCATTTTTCTGCAGCTTCAGGAAAAGACTGACAGTGAAGCGGGATCCTTCCCCGTAAACACTTTCCACGGATATGTCCCCGCCCATCATGCGGACGATGTTGCGCGTGATGGCCATGCCCAGGCCGGTTCCCTGGATCCCCGCCGTCTGTTTGTCATTGGCCCGGGAAAACGGTTCAAACAGCTGCTTGAGGAAGTCCTGCGTCATGCCGTAGCCATTGTCTTCAAAGACGAACTGATAATGGCTGAAGCCCTGCGTTCGTGTGGGGTTTTCCCTGACGGTCAGCGAGAGCTTTCCCCCGTTGGGCGTATACTTGATCGCATTGCTCAGGATGTTGATGAAAACCTGCTGGATCCGCCGGCTGTCGCCGATGACCATCTCATGTTCCACGCCTACGATGTCGATCCGGAAGGAATGCCCGTGCGCCTGGATCTGCGGCCTGGTCATGGTGAGCATCCCGTCGATCAGCTCCGCCAGGCTGAATTCTTCCTCCACCAGTTCCACCTTTCCGGACTCGATCTTGTTCATATCCAGGATCTCGTTGATCAGGGAGAGGAGATGGGCGGAGGATTCTGATATTTTACGCAGGCAGTCGGCTACCCGTTCCCTGTCATCCAGGTGTCTGGCGGCGATGGTGGTCATGCCGATGATCCCGTTCATGGGAGTGCGGATATCATGGCTCATGCTGGAGAGAAAGTTGCTCTTCGCCTTGTTGGACGCGTTGGCCGCATCGATGGCCTCCCTGAGCGCCTGCTGGATCTGCTGTTCTTTGCGCACTTCATCATCCACATCCTTGAAGCCGGCTACAATCCCGGTCACGCCGTTCTTCAGCTCGAGCCCCGCGAATTCCAGACGGTAGTAACGGATTCCGGATTCAAAAACTCTTCGGAAGGGAATCGAATAGATCAGCCTGTCTTCTGTGTTTTTGACAATATTCTCCGGCGTGACAGCGTCCAGGAACATCTGGCGGTCTTCCTCCAGAACCAGTTTGGAGTAGAAGGCAAAGGCGTCGGAAAACCTTGTGATCTTTACGGCTTCATTGGCCGGCATGAGATGAACCAGCTTCTCATCGATCCGGTACAGCTGAAACTGCTGGGTCTCGATATCACTGATCAGCCAGACTGAGTCATAGACCCGGGTGAGCGCCTCGATGACTGCAGATCGTATGGCTTTGTCGGATTCCGCGGACTCTTCCTGCCGGTGCCGGTCGGTGATGTCCGAGATGAATACGTAGTACAGACCGCTGTAGACGTCTGACTGAGCGTAATGACCGTAGTCGTCGATCCACCGGACCACGCCGTCCCTGCGGACGATCCGGTATTCCACATGATCCATGTCAAAGCTGCTGGTTTCGATCTGATGATGAATGAAAGAAGAGATCTCCGCGTAATCCTCCTGATGAACCATCCCACGGAAGGAGAAGCCGGTGAGCTCTTTAAACTCTTCCAGCGTGTCGCAGCCGAATATGTGGAAGACCGCTTTGTTGGCATACAGCAGTTCTTCGCTGTCATCCGCTTTGTAGATAAAAAAACCGCCGGGCATCTGTTCACCGAACTGTTCAATGACGGAAAGGCTTTGCTCATTTAAAGTAAAGTTTCTGCTGAACATAGAATCCCCCTGCTCTTCCGATGCAATTCAATACAATACAATACATGCAATTCAATACATGCAATTCAATACATACAATTCAATACAAGATAAGATTAAGATAAGGTATGCTTAACGGAAAGACATTGACTCATTTTGCCTCATTTTGCCGATTACGATACCTTTTTTGATTCTCCACTGTTTTCATTGTAGCATATTTTCCTGATGCCGCCAGATGAAAGGGTGCGATCAGCGTCCGGGGTATTCAGCGGACGATACTTTCATGCCCCGGCCTGCGGTATGCTCCGGCCTGCGGATGGCTTCCCCATCGCAAACCTGTAGCCCACTCCGGCTGAGCTCTTTGCCGACTGCGATCGGCGTCCGGGG
>CAJOQO010000033.1 GCA_905236545.1 uncultured Lachnospiraceae bacterium | reverse complement strand
GGCAAAGACCAGTGGAGTGAGACAGGAGGCGGGGGATGAGAGACCTTGACCGGTTTCTGAGAGAAGAGGGAGTGTCAGAACATCTGTTGGAGGAAGCGGCCGTTTTCCGGAAGGCCCATGGAACAGATCCCGGAACGAAAGGGCGGATCCCCGATCCGGCATATGTTTACTATGGAAAGAAGGTATGGGAGAAGGCGATCGCGGCGATTTTATGCGGTGAGAATCTTCTTCTGGCCGGGCCGAAGGCAACCGGGAAAAATGTTCTTGCCGAGAACCTTGCGTGTCTGTTCGGCAGGCCATTGTACAGCGTCAGCTTTCATGTCAATGTGGATGCGGCCTATCTGATCGGGTCAGACACCTTTGACGGATCACGGGTTGTGTTCCGGCCGGGGCCGGTGCATTGCTGCGCGGTACACGGAGGCTTCGGCGTTCTGGATGAGATCAATATGGCCCGAAACGAGGCGCTTGCCGTCCTGCACGCAACACTGGATTACCGGCATATAATTGACGTGGCCGGATACGACAGGATAGAGGTGGATCCGGCCGCCAGGTTTATCGGTACCATGAATTACGGGTACGCGGGGACAAGAGACCTGAACGAAGCCCTGTGTTCAAGATTCGCAGTGCTGGATATGCCGCTGATCGAGAAGGCGGATCTGCTGCGGCTGCTTCAGGACAGCTTCCCGGATATGAAGGTACAGATGAGAGTCCAGTTCACGGAGCTGTTTTATGAGCTGGAGAGAAAGGCACGCAGCGCCGAGGTGTCAGAGCGCGCACTCGATCTGAGAGGCCTGCTTGATGCCGCGGCCCTGATGAGCAGGGGCGTGACGAGCGGAGACGCACTGGAGATGTGCATTGTCAACAAGACGTTTGACGCGTACGAGCGAAACCTGGTGATGGATGTGATCCGTGCCAGAATCCCGATGGATCTGGGCAGGGCGGAGGTCTTTGCGTGATAAAGCAGCATTATGCCGGCGCGACCCGGCGGGCAATGAACCTCATATGGAACGCGGCGCAGGATTACGGCTGGAATTCCCCGTTTCTGGCATTTCATCCCAACGGGGATCCGGATGATTATATGAATATGGTCATCGGGCTGACGGCAAAATGGCTCGACGCGGAACGCATCACGGATTTTTTTGAACGACTTGGAGAAGGCCCGACGCTGGACGAGGCGTCCTCGCTGTTGTGGCTGGGCATCGAGAACTGTGTCTATGGGAAAGAGGTTTCGGTACGTCCTGTACTCAGCAGCCTTCGCAGACAGCGGGCCGGGGAATTTTTCCGCATCAACGGGATGCTCTCAGAGCAGCAGATGTCCTTCATGAGCATCCGGGTTTATGACCAGGAGTTCCTGCGCTGGAGCCGCGTTCTGGGCCGCCGCGCAACAGCGACTCTTCCTTCCGCGAAGGAGCTTGCCGGAAAACTGGAATTCTCCCCCCGGTGGGATACGGATGAGGTGATTTGCGCCATGCACCGGATTCTGAAGGATACCTTCCGCATGACGCTTCCTGATCATCCCCGTCAGGCGGTGAGAAACGGCCCTGCATTGCTGGGAAGACTGGCGGTAAGATGGTTCAGAACCGGCGGGCGCGGCGCGGATCTTCTCCTTCTTCGGAAGGGGAGCGGGAAGGGGGACGCGAAGAGAAGCGTACATATCACCCATGATTTCGGAATGGCGCCGGGCCGTGAGAACAGCGGCGAGGACCGTGCTTATATCGAGGCATCCTTCGGTCCGTGTATGTATACGGAAGCGGAGATGAGAATCCTGGAAAGCAGCCTGTGCAGGGAGAATGACGCTGCATGCCGCCTGTGGCTTACAAGGGCAGGGGGTGACGCGGGCCTCCGGCAGGACATGGAGAAGCAGAAGAAGCGGAATGAGGAGTACTACAGGAGGAATCTTTTCCGGATCCGGGAAAGCATCCGGAACCTGAGCGCCCGGACCGACACGATCTTCCAGTCCTGGATCCGCTACCTGCCGGTCCGCGCAAAGACCGGCAGGCTGGACGGAAGCCGGGTGTGGCGGTCTGGCGTGCTGAAAGACAACCGGATCTTTCTGACGGATTCGGATCCGAATGAGATTTCGGTATGTGTCGATCTGGTTTTGGACGCATCACAGTCGAGAATGAATGCGCAGGAGATGATCGCGTCTCAGGCACTGATCATCGCCAGAAGCTTCGAGGCCTGCCATATTCCGGTTCGCGTGACAGCGTTTCGTTCCCTGCGCGGGTACACTGTTCTGCAGAGGCTGAAGGAGTATGGTGATCCATACGGGGAAGGGATCTTTCACTACTACGCCGGAGGATGGAACAGGGATGCTCTTTGCCTGAAGACGCTCCGGTATCTGATGGAGGAAGAGAAAAAGCAGGGAAATGACCGGACACGGATCCTCCTGATGCTGACGGATGCCAGCCCGAACGACTCGGTTCCTCTTCCGCCCCGCAATGGAGGGATCCTTCCCCGGGAGTATGAAGGAGATGAGCCGGTGCGGGACGCACAGGAAGCGGTACGGGGACTGCAAAAAGACGGGATCCGCACGGCAGCCCTGTTCTACGGCGCGTCCTCGCATCTGGAGCAGGTACATCAGATCTACGGGCAGCGGTATGAGAGAGTGAAAACGCTGAGCCAGCTTCCTGAGGCGGTCTGTGAACTCGTGAGGCGCTGTCTGGAGGAGACTGCATAAGTTGTTTCTGAACAGGTCCTGAGGATCAGACAGACCGGCCGTGAACAGGAACGAAAAAACAGAAAAGAAAGAGATTGGATATGATAAAGTTCAGAAACAATCGAAGGAGGAACCTTCGCGGAATCGTGCTGATTCTGACCGTCCTGATGATGCTGCTGCCGGCCACAACCACATGTTTTGCGACGTATACGAAACGGCTTGTACCCGCTTCCAAATCCTGCGTGCGCAAAACCTACAGGGGGAAGGTTGTGATCTTTGCCGGAGACTCCAGGACGATGCATATGGCGGATGGCTGGATCCCGGCATCCGTCAGGAAAAACTGCGCTTTTGTCTGGATGAACGGCGGGTCAGTGAACTGCATCAGGAGTGATAAATCTCTGGCGCCTTACCTCAGAAAGATGATCAGAAAATACCGGGACAGGTGTATCGTCGTGTTTAATTTTGGCGTCAATGGAAACAGCAATCCTGAAAAGAACGCGAAGCGTCTCATCAGGATCTATCACAGCTGGATGGAGGAATATCCGGATGTAACATTTTATGTTGAGAGCATCAACCCCACTGCCATGGCGGGAGGCAGTTGTTCGAATCAGGGCGTCATCGAAACAAACGATCTTCTGCAGGAAGAATTCGAAGACTGCTATATCGATATCTACACTTACCTCATATCGAAGAAGCTGGTGGATCCGGATACCGGAACGGGAACCCGTGACGGGCTCCACTACGAGAGGGCTGTTTACCAGAAGATCATAAAAAAGGTAAGGAGCTGTACCATGAATTCTTAGGAGCTGTGCAGAAACAGATCCTTCGTCAAAAGACCATGGAGACAGCATTCTGACGGATACGAAGATGAGAGAACTGAACCTGCCGCCGCAATTCCTGAACCGCATGAAACAGCTTCTCGGCGAGGAGTATGACTCCTTTCTTGCTTCCTTCCGGGAGGGAAGG
>CAJOQO010000032.1 GCA_905236545.1 uncultured Lachnospiraceae bacterium | reverse complement strand
TTTAATGATGCGTTTCTGAAAAGAGGAATCTCCCCGGCGAAAAGCATTTGCAAGCGCAAACAGATCCGGCTCTTCTTCTCTTTCTATTCGGAGGGTCTTATCCTTGGGAGCATCGGCATTCCTCTGGGGCTTCTCATGGGGCTGATCGGCACCAAAATTACGCTGACCATTCTCGGCAGCCGGATCCTTGAGGCGGATATCATTCAGGGAGCGGAAGGAATGCGGGGAAGCATACCTATTGTCTGTTCGCCGTGGGTCATTCTGGCTATCGTAGTTTTTTATGTCGCAACGATCCTGATCTCGACATGGGTCCCGTCGAGGAAGGCGGCTAAGATCATGCCGATCGGAGGCACAAGCATAAAAACAGACCAAAAGCAGGGAACGGGCGACCGTTCTTTTTTTGTTCTTTTTTTATTTTTTCCAAAATAACAGCGAAACTTGGTCATATTACATACGAAGGGAGATAAAGAGAATGCAGATCCGGATGCGGCAGATCAGCCGTCAGACGGGAACAGTAGTATCGATTCGGATGCTGCTGTTCAGAAATCTGACGATAAAGAAAGATCCGGTCAGGATGGGACCGCTGCGGAAGTGACCTCGGAGGAAATAAAGACCGAAAACCATGAGGAAGAAACACCGGCGGAGAAAACCGCCGGGTGATGACAAAGAGGACGTTTCTGGCTCATACCATTTGCAAAAGGTTGAGCCAGGAACGTCCCCTTTTTATCATTTGCCATCAGAATCCAGGACTTATTCCAGCGCCAGTCCCTTCACGAAAAGTTCATAGGCGGGCAGTCCGTTCAGGTCGACATCGGCGAGCGTGACGGGCTGTCCCTTCTTGACGTCGTTCAGGAGTACCGCCCCGTTGAGGAGGTAGAAGGGGGCGGCGGCGCCGACGTTCCGTCTGACCAGCAGTTCGGGGATGAGCCCGTCGATCTGATGGTGATGGCCATGGACAGTCAGGGTCGTACCTTTCTTCAGGTCATATTCCGCCACGCCGGCGAGGATGGATACCTGACGGGTCTCCGGATGAGTGCCGATCCCCATGAGGTCACCCTGGAGAATGCTGACGGGTGTCTCCAGACCCATGAAGTGGTAGGGGAAATAGATGCAGCAGTATTTGCCGTTCCTGGACATGACATGGCCTTTGGAGGCAAGGATTTCCCAGCTCTTTTCGTTCTCGCAGCGGACAACGATGAACTCGCCGCCGCAGAAACTGGCTTCGTCTTCTTCGCGCAGATTGTAGAACACATCGATGACCCCTGTGCTATCAAGGATCCCGCCGTCTTCTTTCGGAATGAAAATACTGGCGAGTTCGGTGATCTTGGCGATCGGGTAGTTCATAAAGGCAGTGGCGGGTTCCAGACCGGAGACATTTGAGACAAGGTTCATCTCACAGAGGTCAGCGGAGATGACTTCCCGGTATTTCCCCAGGAGTGCGTTTCGCTGATCTAGGGTCTCAAGTCCTTGATAGTTCCAGCAGCCGAGCATCTCCGGCAGAGACTCCGGCTCATGGACGCCATCCCGATACTGGAAGACGCCGGTCTCCCGGTTCCAGACGAAGTCGTACTCCGAGGATTTGCCCGCGCAGACGATCTCAAGACCAAGAAGCTGCGCCCAGCTGATGAGGTCGAGGAGGTTCCGGGGCTGGTCGCCGTTCACAAGGGTGTATACCGCACCGTTTTCTTCCGCAATCTGATTCAGGATCGGGCCGCAGACGGAGTCGGTCTCTTTGGAGACCATGTAGACATTGATTCCTTTTTTCAGGGCCAGGATGGCAGCGTCGGAACTGACAGCCGTATTTCCGGTGCACTCGACCATGGCGGTAATGCCGGTCTCCATGACGAGGCGGTAGTCCGGGGTGACGATGATGGCTTCTTCGCCGGCAGCCCGGATCTCGTCCTCGGTCGTGCAGACTGCGATGCGGCTGACATCAAAACCGGTCTCCTGCAGTACCTCGAAGCATTCCTCGGGATGACGGGAGCAGATGCAGCGGAGTGACATGTGTTTCACCGTGGGGATCTGGGCAAGAAGGGTGTAGCCGTAGCCCTTGGTAGCTCCGATGATGCCTACGCGGGAGCATTTGCCGCTCTTGTTATTGATCAATACTGAATAATCCATGAATATATCCGTGGGATGCCCGGCTGACGGGCATCCCATTATCCTTTCTGAGAGTTGGTGCTTCGACGAGGTTTCTCTAGGTCGGTCGGGGTGCGGGTTACGGGCGGAAGATGATCTTCACAGCCGCGTCATCCTTGTCTGCGAAGTCGAAGCCTTCCTTCAGATCAGCAAGGGCAAATTCTTTGTTGATCAGGGGTTTGATCTTCACAGAGCCCTGGATGATCGGGCGCATGCACTCCGGGAACCACACATAGCGCTGCTGCCAGGTGTGGTGCACAAGACAGGTGTTGATGAACTCCAGGCCATCGTCATGCCAGCGGCTGATGTTCAGAGTAATCGGAGTCGTGACCCAGCTGTAGAAGACGAACTTTCCGTTGTGCTTGATCATAGCGGAAGCGGCGTTGAAGGATTCCGCGCTGCCGGCACACTCCACGACGACGTCCGCGCCGACACCGCCGGTCAGAGACTTGACGCGGGCCACCGGATCCTCCTCTTGGGAGTTGATCACGATATCCGCACCGAGAGACTTCGCCAGATCGAGTTTTCCTTCCAGAACATCGACGACGATGACCTGATAGGCGCCTTTGAGCTTCGCGCACTGAGCTACAATCTGTCCGGCGTAGCCGCCGCCCATGACGACGACGGTGTCACCGAGCTGTACGCCGCTGTTCAGACCAGAGAACATGGCGCAGGCAGTAGGCTCGCCGAGACCGGCGATATCCAGGTCCAGACCAGCCGGTACCGGCTGCAGCTGGAAGGCCTTTGCTTTGAAATAATCGGCATAGCAGTTATTCCAGCCAAAGGAGACGACCTCATCTCCGACCTTGTAATCCGAAACGCGGCTTCCCACTGCGACGACAGTGCCGCCGGCTTCATGGCCGAGCAGGAAGGGAAATTCCGGCTTCTGGCGAAATTCAGCGGTCTGCGGGGGCATGAATCCGCGATAGAAACTCTTGTCAGATCCGCAGATTCCCATCAGGCGGTTCTTGACGATAATATCATCTTCTTCGCACTCAAGTGTTCTTTCAATCAGTTCGATATCGTAAGCTTTATTCAGCCTGGCGGCGCGAGTAACAAATTTTTCCATATTTACCTCCGTCTATTGATGTGAAAATGCTGCGGACATCAGATGATGTGCAGGGCATAGAGGATGCAGGTGATCACAGCTCCGGTGAATCCGGCTACCGTGGAAGCTCCGCCGACAGCGCGGATACCCTGGTTCACGTTCATGTTGGACATGGAGACGGTTACCCAGAATCCGGAAGAGTTCGCGTGCTTAAACATCAGGGCGCCGGTTCCGCAGGCAAGAAATGCGGCTACGGGGGAGATTCCGAGAGTGCTCAGCATCGGCTCAACGAGCGCGGCGGCTGTCATGACGCCCAGCGCGTTGGAACCGGTGATGACATGGATCAGGGCGGCGATGATGATGGGGATCAGGATGGGCGGGAAGCTGGAGTTCATGACGATTTCCGCGATCTGATCGGCTACGCCGGCATTTTTCACGAAGGTGGCCAGGGCTCCGCCCATACCGGTGACAACGATTGGCATGGCAGCGGCAACGATACCTTCATCAACCCATTTGTTGAGGACTTCCGGAGTTTTCCATTTGTTGCCGGTAAGAGTCAGGGACAGGAGACATCCGGTGAAGAGGGCGGCCAGAGGGCTGCCGATAAACGCCATGAAGTTGGCAATTCCGGTTTCGGGCATCATCACGGAGACAGCAGTATTCAGAAGGATCAGGATCAACGGAACGATGATCGGCATCATGGACTTCGTCAGAGAAGGAAGGTCTTTTCCCTCAGATTCCTGAGCGGCGTCCAGAAACTCCTGCTTGGGAGCTACGGGTGTCTTCAATGTCATGCAGTAAAGGGTGGCAACAATAACAGAAGGGATCGCGACCAGCAGACCCCACAGGATGGCCTGTCCCAGCGGTACGTGCAAGAGGGCAGCAGCAGAAACCGGGCCGGGGGTCGGGGGAACCAGGGATGCAGTGACCAGGGCACCCAGATAGAGGGCAGCACCGAAGCTCATCATGGACTTGTTGGTGCGGACCGCCAGCAGGGAAACGATCGGGATCAGCAGGATCACGACGGTGTCAGCAAAGATCGGAATGCCGAGGATGGCAGAAGCCAGAGCGATGGCCCAGATGACGTTCTTGTCACCGACCAGATTGATCGCCCACTTGGTGATGGTGACAGCGGCGCCGGTCTTCTCAAGAACGGTACCCATCGTACATCCAAGGAAGATTACTATAGCGACTGATTTGATGGTTCCGGAGAAACCGCTGTTGATGGTTCCTTCGATTTCCTCCCAGGGCGTGTGAAGCGCGATGGCAAGAACCAGGGCTGCGGCCAGGATACCCATAGCCGCGTTGACATGGAAACGGGAGATCAGAACGATCATCAGAACGATCGCAATGACAAATACGGTGAGCACATAAGCTGTTGACATTTGGTTTCCTCCTTCATTTGGATTTTTTTGGTTGCCAATGTATACAGCAAAGGCTGTGCCAAGTCTGTATGGGCGTCTGAAAAAATATTTTCCACTAATAATTGCATCAAATGTTGCGGGGCGTTGCACAAACGGTGCAGAGATGTGATGCGCTGCGACGCAACACTGTTGACAAACAGGCTGCCTTGGGATAGTATGAGAGTGTCAAAAACTGTCGTTGGCAGCGGCATGAGAGGGGAACGCGATGATCCGTATTTTATTGATTGTACCATATCCGGAACTGGAAGAAAAGGTGTCACTGGTGCTGTCACATCATGCCGAGAGGGATGAACTGGATGTCACCGTCCGTGTGCTCACTGTAGAAGAGGCGCCGGTTTCTGTGGAAAAGCAATATGACGCAGTCATAGCGAGAGGATACACCGCGCGAAAGATGTCGGATCTGAATCCGCAGGTTCCGGTGATTCCGCTCACGATCTCCGGATTCGATATCGTCCGTGCCATGAGGGAGTGCGTAGAACAGGGAAAACCGAAGAAGATCGCCGTGATCGGATACACACAGAATTTCTTTGAGGTAAAAGACCTTGCAGAAATATTTGGGGTGAAAGTGGAGGCTCACAGTGCCATCCGGCATGATAATCTCTCACAGATCATCGCGGAGGCGAAAAAGAACGGGTGCGATGCCCTGATCGGCGGTTACAGCGCCTGCCTTCTGGGGAGATCCCGGGGGATGCTTTCGGTGGTGATACGGACCGGGGAATCCGCGGTGGAGCAGGCGATTGACGAGGCGGTTCATACGGTTCGGCGCGTCCGCATGGAGCGGATGTTGGCTCAACTGTATAAGACGATATTATATTCTTCCACAGAGGGCGTGGTATTCGTTGACCGGGACGGAGTGATCCGTCTGCGCAACCGGCTGGCGGGGGAGATGAACGGAGGCAGGAGTCTGATCGACCGGCATGTGAAAGAGGAACTGCCCTATTTAAATGAAAAATGGGAATCCGTGATGCATTCCCAGCGTCGGGAGGTGATACAGCTTGTCACGATCCCCGGGACAAAGATCAAAGCGTCGGTGTTCTGCCAGCCGGTGTTCCTGGACCGGGAGATCCGCGGCGTAGTATTTACGATCTCTGATATTACGCAGATTCAGAATCTGGAAGGTCAGATCCGTCGCAAACTGAGTGAGAGGGGATGGAACGCAAAATATGATTTTTCGGATATTGTCCACGAGAGCGCGGAGATCGATGCGCTGATTGATACGGCAAGGAGGTATGCCTATTCTGACTCGAATGTCATTATCGTTGGAGAGACCGGCACCGGAAAAGAGTTGTTCGCCCAGAGCATTCATCGGCACTCCCGGAGGAAAAAGGGCCCCTTTGTGGTAATCAACTGTGCTGCTCTGCCGGAGAATCTCCTGGAAAGTGAGCTGTTCGGGTATTCGGAGGGGGCATTTACCGGAGCGAGCCGGGGCGGAAAGAGGGGGCTCTTTGAGCAGGCTCACGGGGGGACGCTGTTCCTCGATGAACTGGAAGAGATCCCCATGGCGACCCAGACTAAGCTTCTGCGTGTACTACAGGAGAAACAGGTACGGCGGATCGGCGACAATAAGATCATCGACGTGGATGTACGAATCATCTCCGCGACCAATAAGAGCATACAAAAAATGTGCGACCGGGGAGAGTTCCGTCAGGATCTCATGTACCGACTGGATGTGCTGCGGCTCTTCGTTCCCCCGCTTCGCCGGAGGGGGCATGACATTGAGGTGATATTCGCGCATCTGCTGAGAGAAGAGTGTTTGGCACAAGGTACAGCAGTGCCGGAGATTACCAGGGCGGCGGCGGAATGCCTGTCGCGGAATCCTTTCTACGGGAATGTCAGAGAACTGAAGAACCTGGTCGAAAGGATCTGTGCTCTGCGGACCGGTGAGACGGTCAATGAAGCCGCCATGAGGAGGGCTATGTACCCCGAAGATCTGGAGCAGGACGGTTTCAGGGGAGAGAAGGCTGCGGAAAATGTGGGTGGAACCGCTGCCTTCGGGGCGGAGGAAGCAGAGAAGATCCGGGAGGCACTCCGACGCTGCGGAAACCGGAAGCAAGAAGCCGCACGAGAATTGGGCATGGACCGCAGCACCCTCTGGAGAAAGATGAGGAAGTACAGTATTCAGTAATGACATCAGTCTTTCCGTTCGAAGCTGCCGCGGATGCCGAGTTCCGTGCGGTATTTGGCTACGCCGCGGCGTGAGATCCGGATGCCTTCTTCCGTCAGGAGGGCAGCGATGGCTGCATCACTGAGGGGCCGGGAACGATCCTCGCCATCGATTATTGCGGCGATGCGGCTTTTTACATCGGAGCTGGAAACAGCCCCGGAGGAACCGGAGGATTCCAGCGCGGTAGAGAAGAGTTTCTTCGCCGCGATCATACCGCCGGGGTACTGGATCCATTTGTCCTTGAGGGCCCGGCTCACGGTGGAGGGATGGATGTTCAGTTCTTCCGCAAGACGGCTCATGGTGAGCGCCTGCAGCGGGCCGGTTCTGCACAGGAAGTCGTTCTGGATCTCGGCCAGCCGGATGGTGACGGAGAGAATGGTCTGCCGGCGCTGCCTGATATTGAGGAGGATCTGCTTCGCCCGGACCAGTTTTTTCTCGAAATACGCAAGGAGATCCGGGTCCTCTGTGGTCTGCATGATGCGGACATAATAATCACAGACACTGTAGTTCTCAGTCCAGTCGTCGTTGATGAACGCGGACCAGCTTCCGTCCTTCTGCCGGGTCAGGATGACGTCCGGCTCGTGGTATTCTGCCTGCCCGTCGGAGAATCCCCGCAGAGGAACCGGATTCAGCGCGGCGATCTCCTCGATGCATTTCCGGACCTCCAGAGTGCTGATCTTCAGAGTCCGGGAAAGTGTGCTGATCTTTCCCTCCATCAGTTCTTTATAATAAGAAGAGACGATGCGGAATACGGTGGTGTTCTCACGCCCGGAGCGAGAGAGCTGCCGGAGCAGGCATTCCCGGAGATCTGCTGAGAAGATGCCGACAGGTTCGCATTCCTTCAGTATTTCCAGAATTTGCAGAATGTTTCTTGCACTGTGAGCATGAGAGTGCCCGTAGATCCGGTTCAGTTCCTGGGACATGGCAGCGGCGTCAACGCGGCAGAATCCCTTTTCGTCCAGCTCATCGAGCAGGTATTCCACTACTCTCCGGTCCGGATCCGGAAGATCCGGAGGAAGCTGTTCCAGTATGACTTCCCGGATACCGTAGGTCTCCGGAGAGGGGATGTCCGGCGCGATCTGAGGGTCTGTATACTCCGCCAGGCTGTGGCGATAGGTGACGGGCTCCGGGGAAATGCCGGCTGAGGAGGAATGCTCTGACAGTTCCAGCATGGGATTCTCCATGTATTCCTGCTTCAGGAATTCGCGCAGTTCGGGCGTGGTGAGAGCCAGCATGCGAAGGGATTCGATCTGGTTCTGTGATATGGTCTGCGTCTGTGTCTGCGTCTGGAAATAATCGAATTTCATGCGGTTCCTTTCCCCGGCAGGGTATTGATGCGGTTCGGTTATCATTACAGATAATCGTAAAGCAATTATTGTGCCAGGTTCTGGAAATAGTATTTCTCCGTATTCCGGATGTGCGTGACCAGAAGATTGGCGGCGCTCTCCTGCTTTCCGTCCAGGCACAGGCCGATCAGCTCGATGTGCTCCCTCGCACCGTTCTCGGTTCTCTCTCTGGAGTAGAAATCCTGTGTACGGACCATCTGAAACAGATCCTGGAGATTGTTCATCGTGCGGATCAGGAATTCGTTCCGGCACAGGGAATTCAGATAATTGTGAAAAGCATAGTCCTCGTCGTGGAGGAACGGATAGTTTTTTTCGGCAAGACCGGATTCGAATTTCGCCCGGAAGTCATTCAGCACGGCGGGATCGATCCGGTCAAATCCTTTTCTGAAGACAACAGGTTCCAGTTCGACCCTGGCGTCAAATAGTTCTTTGACTCTCTGAATGTCCAGCGACGTGACAAAGGCTCCTTTGTTGGGGATAACCGAGACGAGCCCTTCTTGTACAAGCCGGTTGATTGCTTCCCGGATTGGGGTGCGGCTCATGCCGGCCATTTCACAGAGCATCTTTTCCTCCAGGTACGTGTTTGGCGGAAGTTCATTCGAAAGTATTTTCTTCTTGAGAAATTGATAAGCGGCTGTTTTCAGGTTTTTTGAAGAGGCCATGTGTAAAAACTCCTGTGTATACACATATTATAATGAGATTATACATCGTGGAATGAAAAAAGCAAGAAGAGGGTTGACAACTCCCGAAGACTGTGTATTAATAAGATATACAGCGTGTATACACGGTGAATGCGACAGGATAGGTGGAAGACTTCTTACGAATGGAGGAACCGGAAATGGCAGAGAACAGGATTGACAGGCAGAATGGCAGAGCAGAGGCAGAATCCTGCGCGGGAGGACTGCGGCTCGGATGTATCGCAGACGATTTTACCGGAGCGGGAGATGCCGCCTCATTTCTAGCGGATCACGGCATGCGGACCCTGCTGCTCATCGGCCCGGTGGAGGGCGATGTGGATATACAGGGATTCGACGCAGTGGTGATCGCGCTGAAGAGCCGCTCCGAGGAGAGATCGAAAGCGGCAGCGGAGTCACTTCAGGCCATCCGGTGGCTCAGGCAAAGGAACGCCCGGAAGCTCTATGTCAAATACTGCTCGACCTTTGACAGCACCAGGGAGGGAAATATCGGTCCCATCTGTGATGCGATACTGTCGGAGACCGGTCAGTCGTATACGATTCTCTGCCCTTCCCTCCCGGCCAACGGAAGGATCGTAGAGGATGGCATCCTCTATGTGAACGGCGTGCCGCTGGCAGAGAGCCACATGAAGAACCACCCGCTGAATCCGATGTGGAGCAGTAAGATCGCAGAACTCATGAAGCCCCAGTCGTCCTGGCCGGTATTTGTGGTACGCCGCGAAGAATTTGCCGAGGAGGATGTCCTGCGCCGGAAAATCGAGTCACTGAAATCAGCCCATGAGCATTTCTATCTGCTCCCGGACTTCGTGGACGATGTGGACGGGAGACAGATCGTGTCCTTCTTCCGGGAGATTCCCGTCTGGACGGGGGGATCAGAATTGCTGGCGCACTTTGCGGAGGCAGAAAAAACAAGGAAGGAGAATAGCGTTTCACGGCGGGGCCGCCTCATGATATGCGGGAGCTGCTCCGATATGACGCAGAAACAGGTGAAGATGTGGGTGCAGTCCGGCGGGAAGGCTTACATGGTGACAGATGATGATGTTCTGGACCCGGAACGTCGCATCCCGGCGGCAGCGGAGTATTATCTTGAGGATCCTTCCCAGGATGTCCTTTTTTACAGTAGCGGAAGTGCGGGCCTGCGGAAGGCGGATCATTCGGTTGAATTATCCGGCAGCATCGAGCAGTTCATGGCCGGGCTGGCGGCGGAGATCACGAACCGAGCCTGCGTGGACCGGCTGATTGTGGCCGGCGGGGAGACTTCCGGAGCAGTGACGCTGGCGCTGGCGCTTCAGGCATTTGACATCGGACCGTCGATCGCACCGGGGGTGCCGATCCTGAGACCCACAGAACGCCCCGGAATGCAGCTGGTGCTGAAGTCAGGGAACTTCGGTGAGGAAGACTTCTTCCTGAAGACGCTGGTGTGAGTATCGTTCATCGCCGGTGTGAGGAAAAAAGAGCCAAAGAGATGGCGGAAGGAGAGTCGTTCATGGAAAAAAACAGAACATCGAAAAGTGAAGAATGGAGAAGGCTGGCGGAACAGGCACTGTGGATCGCCCATTCCCTGTTTGACAGGGGGAAAACAAGCGGCACCACGGCGAACCTGAGTTTTCGGTACGGGGACTTGATTTATATTACCTGCAGCGGCTCCTGCTTCGGAACACTGCAGGAAGATCAGCTGACAGCCGTGACCCCGGACGGCGTTCCGGTGAATCCCGATGGACCGAAACCCAGCAAGGAATTCACACTGCATCAGATCTTATATCAGAGTTCAGACAAGATCCGGGCGGTGATTCACACTCATTCACCGGCGACTGTGCTCTGGTCGTGCCTTCCGCATGAGAATCCGCGGGATGTCATGCCCCATATCACGCCGTATCTGGATATGAAGCTGGGGAAAGTTGCGGAAGTACCCTACGCCGCCCCCGGATCAGAAGAACTCTTCCAGGCAATGCGGGACAGCATCGGCCCAGAGCGGGGGTATCTGCTGAAGAATCACGGCGGGATCGTCGGGGGCACCAGTCTGATGAACGCCTTCGAGGGAATCGAGGAGCTGGAACAGACCGCCTGGCTGGCAAAGGAATTGATTCACTGCTCCAGAGGATAGACAAGATCCGGCCTCAGCCGGCGCGTAAGCTTCTCAGACTCTTCCCGGCGCCACCGGCGGATCGCTTCATGATTCCCGGAGAGAAGCACCTCAGGGACAGCCTTCCCGTCAAATACCGCCGGCCGGGTGTACTGTGGATATTCCAGAAGACCATTCTCGAAAGACTCCTCCCGAGTGCTCTCCTCCCGAAGAGCACCTTTCGTGAGGCGGGTGACAGAATCCAAAAGAACCATAGCCGCAAGTTCACCCCCGGTCAGGATATAGTCACCGATAGAAATCAATTCATCCACATAGTCATAAACCCGGGCATCAAAACCCTCATAATGACCACAGATCAAAGTCAAGACCACCAGCTAAGCTGGTGGTCTTGACTTTGAAACTAGGCGCACAAACAACGTTTTTTACGTTATACATATGGAAATGACATGAGAAAGGAGGGCACCCATTGAATCTGGAAGATCAATATGACCGGATTTTCAAGTATCTGTATTTTCGTCTTCACGACAGACACATAGCAGAAGATCTGACACAGGAAGCCTTCCTTCGCTTTCTGGCAAGCAGGACATACCGGGATGAGAACCGGCAGCTGCAGTATCTCTATACAATCGCCCGCAATCTCTGCAATCAGCATTACGATGAATACGGGATTCGTGAATTACCGGCTGATCCGTGTGGCGGGCAGATTATTTCTGAATTATCAGGCTGCACCGGCCATTTATATAATAATCGCCGTAGCGGCGATGCTGATCGGGAGGGGTGTGTATAGCAGGCTGCAAGTGGGGAAATGATTTTGAGCGAGCGAGACTTGAAATAAATTTGCAACTAATTTATAAGGCGTCCGGCAGATGAAGCCGGACGCTTTCGTATTAGCATATGGAGCTCGTGTCCTTTTGCGTGAGATCCTGCAATTCCTGATAGTATTTAATGATGCGTTTCTGAAAAGAGGAATCTCCCCGGCGAAAAGCATTTGCAAGCGCAAACAGATCCGGCTCTTCTTCTCTTTCTAT
>CAJOQO010000031.1 GCA_905236545.1 uncultured Lachnospiraceae bacterium | reverse complement strand
GAATCGCCGTCAAACTTTTCCACCTGTATGCCGAAGGTATAGACGTCCGCATCATCCTCCGTTTCTTTTGTCGTATCGGGATCATTCGGATCATAGCTGTACTGAAGCTTCACATCGTTCTTGTTGCCCGCATCCGCAAGGCTTACGCTGTCATTGACAGTCGCGCTGCAGGTAAGGACGAGCTCCTTGTTCTGATTGCTCTCAACAGACAGGTACTTACGCAGCATCACGATGGTAAGGACAGTTGTTCCCCCCGTTCCCGGCTCCACAGACATGGTGTAGTCCTGAAGCTCTGTCAGTTCATTCTCCTCTCCTCCTGAAGTGATCCTTACAGATTCCTGGTTTAGCGTGAGGCCTTTCGCCAGCGTATCAACCAGCCGGAATGTGGGATTCTTCCCGTCCTGGAAGAAGACCTCCGTATAGTCAGGAATCCTCGTGCTGATCCGGTAATTGACCGTATCTCCATTCGCGACGGTATCCATATGTCTGTCGTGCGGAACAGTGTTAAGATACGCGCCTTTTGCATTGGAAATGACCTTCTGAAGGCCCAGACTGGAACCTTTCGGAGCGGCCGTCAGTTCGTATTTCCAGCTGTTTTCATTCTCGGGATCCGTGTAAGGAAGGGAAACCAGGAAGGGGGCTGACGGGAAATTCCCCGCCGCAGTGGCAGTCTCACAGACAAGGTAGACGCCCAGCTGATCGGTCGTCCAGCTGCAGGATCCATCGGTGAGCGTTTTGGGTCCCAGCTTGTCCGTCATCTCGTCATCATCGACCTGAAGGGCCAGCTGATCCGCCATACTCTGCAGCTTTTGAGCAGAGTAAGACCCGAGTCTGTCCGGATCAAATGTCCCGTTTCCCGGTTCCGTGAACCCGTTTACAACTGACCAGGTCCATCCCCCTCCCGTTACCGGAGTGTAGGCAAGTACCCGGTACGCGGTAAACGCAGAACCGGAAGACTGATAGGAAGCGTCTGCCGAACCCGGCGTAATCGTGAGCGTGACCGGCTGATTGGCCGGCAGTGACGCGGCATCCGCGCCGGTTAAGGTTCCACTCGTTCCGGCAGCTGCCAGAGATGCCGGAAGCGCAGCGAGCACGAGCGCCGAGATCAGGGTAAATGTGCAGAATCTGTTTTTTCTCATTGGATACCTCCTGTTGTAAGATGTGAGGCCTTGCGGCCCGTCTGAAGAAAGAAAAAGATGCGAGGCCTTGCGGCCGATAAAAGAAGTGAATAGATACCAGGCCTTACGGCCCTTGAAAGAAATGAATAGATGCCAGGCCTTACGGCCTGTATATTCCACCTGTACGGCTGTATATGCAGTTGTAGTTGTGCTCATGGTTCTGTTGGGATGAATCCCATCGAATCACATAACATACAAGCTTACATGGCAGCCGTACAGGCAGCATATCTGATTGACGCCCGCTGAGGGATCTGCGGGAACTCATTGATTATCCGGGCATCGATGACCGACGATAACGCGGCATATGGGCAATCAGACAAATGAATGTGTCCGTTAATGATTCTTCGGTGTACCGGAAACAGCTCTCACCACCAGGATCATAAAGAACAGAAGGAATACCGTTGCGGGAATCCACCACCATAGTTTCCAGAATACCGGATCCGTCAGTTTCCTGATCCAGGATCGTACCGTAGTCTCTCCTGTATCTTCCGCACTGTCCGGAGGACATCGCTTTGCGTGAACATACAGCCGGTGGGTATTGATTCCATAGGGCGTACATGTGATCAGGGTCAGGAGATCCCTGCCCGGAAGGATAGCCAGAGGCTTCGTATCGGTGGGAAGGACTGTTTCCTCCCCGCAGATCTGATAGTCGATCGTGCGTCCAAGCGTGTGCACTTCGATCCGGTCTCCGTTTTTCAGCATATCGAGGTTGGTAAATAAGGTACGGTCAGGCAGACCTCTGTGCGCTGAGATACAGGTATGCGTACCCTCCCCTCCAACCGGCAGGCTGCTTCCTTCCAGTATACCCGCGCCTTTTGTGAGTGCTTCCTCTCCGGTTCCGATATATAGGGGAAGGATCAGTTCGAGCGCGTTTATCCGGATCCAGCCTGCAAGGTTATTCTCCTCCAGGCACAGAACACGGGCTGCTGCCATCCAGCCGGTATGTAGCGAATCGGAAGCCGCAGCTGTCGTACGGTTCTCTCCGGCAGTATCATTTACTCCGGTAATACCGCCCTCTCCGGCAATGCAGTCTTCCCCCGGGATACAGCACTCCCCTGCAAGAAATCTGTTATACTCCCTTGCCCTGGTCAACCGCTTTTCGCAGTCCTCCGGAATCTCATTCCGCGCAAGAACAGCGATCACATCTCCTGCAATCTGATCATTATAAAGCCTGGAAAGATAGGGATAATCCATCAGGAAGAGAAACATAAGAAACGCGGACACAAAAAGAACCGCGCGGATCCTGCTTTTTTTCATAGATGTGAACCGCCAGTCGGACTGGCGTCTGTAAGTCATGAAGGACAGGCGGATAATTGCCTTTCACAGGAGACGGGTAACAAAGAATGATCATAAGGAATGGTCCTGCCGAAACGGATTCTGATATGGAGACTGATACGGATCAGCGTAAGAGCAGGAAAGTAAGAACAGGAAAGTAAGAAATAAGAAATAAGAATTCAGAGAATCACAGGAAAACAGAAAACAGATAATAGAAAATGAAAAACAGAAAACAAAAAAACAAAAAACAAAGAACAAAGAACAGAGAACAGAGAACGATAAAAGAAAAGCCTGATGTGTTTCAGATGGGTGTATCATACACCGGCTAAAAGCGAATGTCAACGATAAAGTCTCTGATCGCTTTGTGACCTGAACGTATGCCCCGGCCTGCGGATGGCTTCCCCATCGCAAACCTGTAGCCCACTCCGGCTGAGCTCTTTGCCGACTGCGATCGGGCGT
>CAJOQO010000030.1 GCA_905236545.1 uncultured Lachnospiraceae bacterium | reverse complement strand
CCATGCGGCGGCGGCAGAATCCCTCCGCTCCGGCCCCGATCGTCGGCGGCAGAATCCCTTCACTCCGGCCCCGATCATTTCCGCTCAGGAATCCCGGCTTACAACAAAACGCTGCGGTAAAAGCATTATGGGGATAACGATACCGCAACACGGACGCAGCTGTCCCCCTCGCTGACCCTTGCCTTCTCGCTGATGCGCATCCCGACCACCCACAATACATGGCTGCCCTGTGCGATCAGCAGAATCGAATCCCGCTTCCCGCGCGGAACCTTTTCATCGATCAGATAGTCCTTCAGTTTTTTCCGCCCCAGTGACGCGTTCACATACAGATAGTCCCCGCTTCTTCTGGTGCGCAGGACAAGACATGGTGCCATTGTATCATAAGCAAGATACTTCGTGTACTTCTTTTTCGGCACCACTCCCCCCGGCCATGTCATATATCTGACGTCCACCCGGATCCGCTCCGGATCATCCGCCTCCGCTCCGGGCACATGCACCCGGAAGGACGGCCCGGGTCTCTTTGCATCCGCCGGCGGATAGTCATAATTTCCCGCACGCGGGATCGCAAGGAGATCCTCTCCGCACTCATCCGTTTCCCGCGGCAGGCCCGGATCCTTCTTCCCACACTCTGCCATTTTTCGCGTCAGGCGCAGGACTTCCTCTTCGCTGACCGCCCGCACCCCGCCCGGAAGCGAGATCTCACGACCGCTTTGTCCCATCGTCAGATGATCCAGCGCAAGAACATGTGCTCTGGTGATATCCTTCGCGCCGCAGCAGCACTGAGCGATCATGCGGTGTTGAAGCCGGTGCCGCAGAACCCCGGGATATCGCTGCAGTTTCGTCCGGTCCGCTCTCAGCTCCGCATCCTGATCCACGCTCCGATCCGCATTCTGATCCGCGTTCCGGCCCGGCTTCCGATCCGGCTTCCGATCCGCGTTCCGGCCCGGCTTCCGATCCGCGTTCCGGCCCGGCTTCCGATCCGCATTCTGACCGGCCTCCTGATCCGGGCAGGACAGCACGATCTCATTCCACGCGGCATCCGTCTGCGCCAGGAGCCATTCCTCAATATCCCTCATATCCTCCGCAGCCTGCGCGATATGCCGGTCCGCTTCCGGATTGAGTTCCCGCAGAAGAGGAAGAACCTTCAGGCGAATCGCATTGCGCGTGAATCCTGTATCAAGGTTCGTGCTGTCGGTTCGCCATGAAACGCCTCTCTCTTCAAGAAATGCTTCTATCTGCTGTCTGGTGCAGTCGATCAGCGGGCGGATCACGATCAGTCCGCCGTCCGGACGACAGGGTCTGATCCCTCCCAGACCTGCCGAGGAAGTTCCGCGGATCAGATTCCACAGAACGGTCTCTGCCTGATCCATCCGGTGATGCGCGGTTGCCACAACCGCTGTCTCCAGGTCAGCGGCAGCCTGCCTCAGCGCCTTCCACCGCTCCTGCCGTGCTGCCTCCTCAAGTGTCATGGAAGAAGAGGCAGCCGTACGGGGAGCATCCACCGAAAACACACGCAGCGGGATCTTTCTCTCCTCACATATCCTCCGGACAAATGCGCAATCCGCGAGGCTCTCTTCTTTGCGGATCCCATGTTCCACGTGTACGGCACCTGCCTGATATCCGAGCTCAAGCAGGGCGAGCAGAAGGCATACCGAGTCCGCCCCTCCCGAAACCGCGCACAGAATCCGGGCCGCGTCCTCCGGAGTCCCTGCGCCGGGCGGCGCGATCCCAAAAGAATCCATCCTTCTTTTCACCTGCTTCAGCAAAGGCTCTGTCATGCCTCCTACCTGTCTTTCCCGGAAAAGAAAGCTCTGCGGAATCAATCCGCAGAGCGCATTTCTCTCATTCGGTTTCCGAACATCACTCCCTCGGCTGGAAAATCACTTCATCCGGATATACCAGGCCAAGCTTTTCACGTGCAATCTTCTCCACATACGCGTTCGTATGGGTATAGTTCCGGAAGGTTTCGATGCTTTTGCTTCTTTCCTTCTCGTCGGTAATCTTCTGCTCCAGCGTTCCGATCTGCCGGACATAAGAATCATTTTTCTCCGAAAGCGAGCTGCACTTCACTGCAAGCGCAGTGAACAGAATAGCCACCACGACGATAATCAGCACCATACCTCTGCGGTTTTCTTTTGAAACAGGGTGTTTGTTCGATAGCATCTGTCTTCCTCTCATTCATCAGCAGGCACGCGGATGAAATGTTCCTCCCACGGTGACCGGGCAAAACCCGCAAACACTGATATTTTAATCTGTCAGCATGGCAAATTCAACCCGCATTCCGGAATTTGTGCCATTATTACACAAAAATTGTTGCTATTCACGGCCGATCTGAGTCTTTGTATCTGACGCGTCAGGCTTGCCTGTAAGCGGCAGTACAAAGCTCAGAAATTGTGAGCCCCGGCCTGCCTCACCGTCCGAGCCTTGCCGGGGTGTGACCTGTAATTGTAAGCCCCGGCCTGCTCCTTTCATGCCCCGGCCTGCGGATGGCTTCCCCATCGCAAACCTGTAGCCCACTCCGGCTGAGCTCTTTGCCGACTGCGATCGGGCGT
>CAJOQO010000029.1 GCA_905236545.1 uncultured Lachnospiraceae bacterium | reverse complement strand
CTCAGTGACGCCGTGAAACGCACCTGCCATGAAGGGATTGTCATCCGGCGCATTGCAGAACACCACCAGCTTCGCACAGCCCAGTGAATCCCTCTCCTTCGTGCGTTCGGCCGTCTCCAGGATGATGCTGCCAAGCAGGCGGATCGCATCCATATCGATCCCCGTTCTGGTGGAGCCGACATTCACCGAAGCGCACACATATTCTGTCGAGGAAAGCGCCTCCGGTATCGACCGGATCAGATTCTCCTCCGCCTTCGTCATCCCCTTTGAGACCACCGCGGAAAAACCGCCCAGGAAATTAATGCCAACCTCCTCCGCCGCTTTATCCAGCGTCCTTGCAATCTCGACATAATCCTCCGGGCATGAACAGGCCGACGCGCCGATCAGCCCGATGGGCGTCACAGAGATTCTCTTGTTTACGATCGGTATCCCGTATTCCTTGGAGATCATCTCTCCGACAGGAACCAGGTTCCTGGCCTGAGTGGTAATCTTCCGGTAAATATTCCCGCACAGAACGGAAAGATCCTCCGAGATGCAGTCAAGCAGACTGATGCCCATGGTAATCGTCCGGACGTCCAGATTCTCCTTCGTGATCATCCGGACCGTCTCAGCCGCTTCCAGAATGTTGATCATGTCACGGCCTCCCTCCTATATCCGGTGCATCGCATGGAAGATATCCTCGCCCATGACCCGGATGGACAGTCCCATCCCCTCGCCGAGCGCGGTCAGTTCGTCTGCCATCTGTCCCGCCTTCACTGTCGATCCGGTCGGATCCGTGACCATCATCATGTTAAAATACCCCCCGACAATCGTCTGGGAGATATCGAGAATATTGACATTGTGCTCCGCAAGATAGGTGCACACCTTTGCGATGATGCCGACCGTATCCTTGCCGATTACGGTGATGATAACTTTCTTCATTGCAGCTGCCTTTCCGTTGAAAAAACATCGTGTCCTGCGCAATCTGCACAAGTTATTTCTTAACAGTTCCTAAAAGATAATCTCCTCCATCGGATGCTCCCTGCTCGCCACCCGGATCGGGATGTCGCCCTCCCGGTACGGACAGCCGGGATCCATCTTCATCTCGGAGATAACCGTGGCGTAAGCAAGATCCGCGTAATTGTTCGTCCTGCTCAGATGGCCGAGATAGACCATCTTCATCTGATCGTGAAGAATCTGGGACAGAAGCATCGCGGAGGACAGATTCGACAGATGGCCCTTCTCCCCCATGATCCTTCTCTTGAGCGGATACGGGTAAGGGCCGGCCTGCAGCATGTTCTCGTCATGGTTCGCCTCGATCAGCAGCACATCCAGGTTCCGCAGATGGTTCACCGTGTAGCGGTTGAAGCACCCCATATCCGTGGCGACAGCCGCCGCTTTTCCGCCGGACGAGATCCGGTATGCCACCGGATCCGCGGCATCATGGCTTATATGAAATGCTTCCGCCTTCATATCCCCGATCAGGAACGGGCAGTCCGCGTCGATCGGGTGAAACAGCGACTCATCCACGCTGCCAAGGGGAGAATATCTCTGAATCTGCCTGATCGTCGCCTGTGTGGCATAGATCGGAACCTTCGCCCTGCGGCTCAGCACTCCGAGCCCCGCGATATGGTCACTGTGTTCATGCGTGACAAGAATCGCGGTCAGCTCCTGTTCGCTCCGGCCGATGGCATGCAATGCCTCCGTGATCCTCTTACAGGAGATGCCCGCGTCAATCAGAACCGATGAATGATCCGTTCCGACAAAGATGCAGTTTCCGCTGCTCCCGCTTGCTATGCTGTAAAACTCCAAAGATACCCCCTCCCGGTCATCCCCGTCCTCCCGCCAGTGGTCTGATCCCCCTGGCCGCGAGCGCCTCATCGATCTGCCGGAAAGTATTCTCGATGTTTTCCGAAGAATTGTCAATCGTTAATGCACAGCATGCGCGGAAGCTCTCCTCACTCCTCTGGTTTGCGAAGATCCTGTCGATCTTTTCATCGGAATAACCGCGGCCTGAGATCAGGCGCTCTCTTCTGACATCCTCCCCTGCATAGACATACCAGATCTCATCGCAGATCTCGTCATAATGATCCTCGAGAAGCAGCGCCGCCTCAATCACGATCAGCGGATCCACGATTAGCGGATCGCCCCTTTTCGTTTCGCCGGACGCAGGGGAACGCCGGCAGGAGAGGATCCGCTCCTTCACATGCTTTTTCACTTCCGGATGAACGATCGCGTTCAGGGCACTTAAAAGCTTCTCATCTCCGAACACAAGCTGTGCCAGCGCGCCGCGGTTGAAGCTTCCATCCTCATTCAGAAAGAAAAGACATCCCTCTTCTCCGGCGCATTTTTTCCGGTCCGGGCACTTCTTCCTGCTTTCGGCGGCTTCCTGAAACAGCCGGAGCATCGGCTCATAACACGGCCCGCCAGGCTGCTGCAGCTGCCTGGCGACTTCGTCGCATTCGATCAGCACTGCGCCGTAATGATCTCTGAGATACTGCAGAACCGTACTTTTTCCGCAGCCGACACCGCCCGTAATTCCAAGAATCATGTCAATGCGCCTCGTACCAGCTGTTTCCCGCATGCATATCGATCTCCAGGCGCACCTTCATATCAGCAGCCCCTTCCATCTCCTCCCGCAGGATCGCCTTCACTGCCTCGATCTCATCCGACTCCGTCTCCACCAGCAATTCATCGTGAACCTGCAGGACAAGGCGGGAGTTCAGTCCCTCCTCTCTCAGCCGGTGGTCAACCCCGATCATCGCGATCTTGATGATATCCGCCGCGCTGCCCTGGATCGGAGCATTCATCGCGACCCGCTCTCCGAAAGAGCGCCTCATAAAGTTGGACTCCTTCAGCTCCGGAACCGGACGTCTGCGGCCGAACATCGTCACACACCAGCCCTGCTTCTTCGCCGTCTCCACCGCTTCATCAAGAAATGCCCTGATGCCGGGAAATGTCCTGAAATACTCCTCGATAAACTGCGCGGCTTCTTTTCTTGTGATCGAAAGTCCCTGGCTCAGCCCGAAGGAACTGATGCCATATACGATTCCGAAATTGACAGCTTTCGCATTTCTCCGAAGCTGGGGCGTCACCTCCTCCAGCGGAACATGGAATACCCTGCTCGCCGTGATTGCATGAATATCCTCCGCGGAATTGTAGGCTTCGATCAGCGCCTTGTCGCCGGACATATGAGCCAGCACGCGCAGCTCGATCTGCGAATAGTCCGCATCGATAAAAACCGATCCGTCCTTCGGGACAAATACCTTGCGAAGCTCCCGTCCAAGCTCTGTCCGCACCGGGATGTTCTGAAGGTTCGGATCCGTCGAGCTGATGCGGCCGGTAGCCGTGATCGTCTGGTTGAACCGTCCATGGATCCTGCCGTCCTCAGCGATAAAAGCGGACAGTCCTTCCGCGTAGGTCGATTTCAGCTTCGTCAGCTGGCGGTACTCCAGTATATCCGCAACGATCCGATTCTCTTCCGCAAGCTTCTCCAGGACATCCGCAGCGGTGGAATAGCCTGTCTTTGTCTTCTTCCCGCTGGGCAGATGCAGATCCTCAAACAGTACCGTCCCCAGCTGCCTGGGGGAATTGATGTTGAAGGTCTGTCCTGCCTGTTCATAGATCTGTTTTTCCAGGCTGTCGATCCGCTCCGACAGCCTGACGCCATAGTCATGAAGCTCCTGCGCTTTTACAAGGATCCCCTCACGCTGCATCCGGTACAGCACAAAAACCAGCGGCATCTCGATCTCATAAAAAAGACGTTCCATCCCCTGCTGCACGAGTGCGGACCTGATTCCCTCTTCCGATTCCAGCGCAGCCCTGGCCGCAAGGCAGGTGATCTGCATCCGGTCCTCCGCCGAAAGCTCCCGGTCCTTCTTTTTCCCAAACAGCTCTGAGCGCGACGGGATCAGGCGCCCCGCGTACGCTCCGGAAAGCATATCATAAGAGTATTCGCCCTGGAGAGGGTTCAGCAGGTAGGCACCGACCGCACAGTCAAAGAATCGTTTTTCCTCCCGGAGCACATCGGGGCCGGTCTGTGCTTCCGCTCCGTCCTCCCCCGAAGGCCCGGATCCCTCATCCAGATGATACAGCTGCTCCTTGAGATCGATCGCGCAGGCCTGATCAGCCCGGCTGATCAGGGCTTTCAGCCCTTCCGCATCCGTTCCTTCCACAAACACCGTCCGGTTTCCGAACGCCGCGGCCCATCCGGCCATCCGGCCCTCGCAGACCGCGATCTGAAACCCGATCTTTCCGGCTGTCCCGGTTCCTTCCCTTACCTCTTTCACAAAGGATGCCGCGTCAGTGATCCTCTCAAAGGGTTTCTCTCCCCCGTCCGGCTCTCCGGACGCAGCGTCTCCCTCCGAACCGGAAACGCCCATGGCACCGTCATTCATCCCGACAGCTCCGGCCATACCGCCCGCGGCAGCGATTCCCTCGGAGAAGCGCCGGATCATCGTCCTCAGTTCCAGCTTCTTGCACAGCTCCAGCGCCTCCGGCGTATAGAGTGCCGCATGCTCCCTGTCAAGCCTCGCCGCCTCCAGATCAAGAGAAAACGGAGCGTCACAGTCGATCGTCGCCAGCCATAAAGACAGCTGCGCATCCTCCCAGAAATCGCGGAGCGAAGCCTGCGCGCGGGGAGGCCTGATCTCATCCAGATGATCATGGGCGGCCTCAATCGTATGATACTGTGCTATG
>CAJOQO010000028.1 GCA_905236545.1 uncultured Lachnospiraceae bacterium | reverse complement strand
GAACACTTCGTGTTCTTCGCTGTGGGCGGACAGAGCGGTTTCACCGCTTGTCCGCCCCCTGGAACCGCTCAGATCCATCAGATAAGCGAGCTTATCTGACTGGATCATGAGCAATTCCAGGGGGTGCTGAATAATTACAATTTTCGATGGAAAAGAAAATAGCGCCACAGGGAGCGGCCTGCAGCAAAAGGCAGCTCCCGCAGGAGCTGCCTTTCATCAGACACTCAGATTCCGAAGGCTGTCGGTCAGCTCCGGAGCTTCTTTCTGGGCCGGAAGGGCCTTCTCTTTGTTTGGATCAGGTACAATAATCGGAAGCGCCTGCGGAAGATTCTCGACAACAAGATGCCTGTGCGTCCCGCCGAACTCTCCGTCTCTTGTCCAGTCCACCTCATCGTCGAACCACATCTCAAGACGGGATGTCTTGAACGTCACGATGTTCTTGTTCTCGCCTCCATTCATCAGCGCCGTGAGGATCCCCGGCCACTCAACCACCAGCATCTGGGGCATCCGGATCAGCGTCACCTCAAACACGCCGTCATTCAGCGTCACGTCCCGTCCGGTGATCCCCCCGAAGCCCCCGACGGAATTCGAGTTCGTGACCATGCCGAACATGAAATCTCCGGTTCCGGAGCTCTCCCTGCTCTCATAGTGCATATGATAGCTTCTCAGCCCGGGAAGGCTCTGCGCGCCGCGGACAATATAGGCCAGGTGGCCCAGCATGTTCTTCATATCCTGCGGCGTATCATAAGACACATTGACAAATACACCGAACGCGGCGACATAGACGAAATAACTGTCATTCATCCGTCCGATGTCACAGGAAAACACGGAGCCGTGCATCACCGCGCGGGCAGCCATGGCCATCTGCTTCGGAATCCCAAGGCTGGAAGCGTAGTCATTCGTCGATCCTGCAGGGATATATCCGAGAGGCCTTTTGAACCGCCCCGTCTGCATCCCGGTGACAACCTCATCCAGCGTCCCGTCGCCGCCGCTGCATACGATCAGGTCGAACGAATCCCCGCACTCCTCCACCACTCTGGCCGCATCCTTCGCGCCTGTGGTCGGATGAACCACGACTTCATAATCATGAGATGAAAACTCCTCCAGAATACTGGACAGATTGTTCCGGATCAAGCCCTTTCCGGCAAACGGATTATAAACAAATAGAAGTCTCTTCATTGGATTATGTCTGCTTAATCTCTGTTGTATAATCAGGAAAACGCGGACGGAATCCGCATTTCCTCAGAATCTGATTATTTTCCGTTACTCTATTCACGGCCGGTCTGAGTCTTTGTATCTGACGCGTCAGGCTGGCCTGCAGGCGGCAGTACAAAGCTCCGATCAGGCCGTGAATCGTAACTATTTCCCGGCCGCAGCCGCGTCCGCGGACTGTTTCGGTTTCCATCCCTTGTAGTTCTCGTAGCGGTGCTCCTTATGCTCGCTCTCTGCCCACAGCCTGTCCGCTACCGGCTTCCAGTCCCTGGCGTACGGAATGCATTTGCCGCACAGATGCTCAGCGCTCTCCGGGCACTTAAGATCCGTGGAGTGGGCTCCTGACTTCCTGACCATATCTACCAGGATGCCGGGATTCTCCAGCATCGGGCAGGGACGAAGCATGTTGGTATTGAACGGCTGGCGGTTTCTGTACTCCTGGAACAGCGGCTGCTGCAGGCATTCCAGAACCGAATTGTCATGGATGTTCGCACCGGAATAGTGGATAAACACGCACGGCTCCGCGTCACCGTTCGGATTGATATGGAAGTAGTTCCGTCCGCCCGCGATGCAGCCTCCGACGAATTCACCGTCATTCTGGAAATCCATGAGGTAGATCTGCTTTCCGCCCTTGCGCGCGCGGACTTCACGGATCCTGCGGTAGATGTACTCACGCTGCTCCGGATTCGGCATCAGCTCCGGATGAGCATCCATCCCCACCGGCATCAGATGGAAATACCAGCTGAAGCGGACTCCCTTCTCGATCTCCATGTCAAAAAACTCATCACTGGTAACCGTCTCAAGGTTGGCAGCGGTATAGGCAATCGAGGTTCCGAACAGGCAGCCATGTTCCTTCAGTACGTCCATGGCGTGCATGACACGGCCGAACACGCCCTCTCCCCTGCGAAGATCATTGACCTCGGAAAAACCCTCCAGAGAGATCGAAAAGCTGAGGTTGCCGACCTTACGCACCTTCTCCGCAAAGTCATCATCGATCAGCGTTCCGTTGGTATATGCGTGGAACGCACAGTCGTGATGCTTCCTGCAAAGCTTCAGGATATCCTCCCTGCGCACCAGCGGCTCGCCGCCGGTAAACATGTAAAAATAGATGCCGAGCTCCTTCCCCTGCGTGATGACACGATCCATGTCTTCGTAGGACAGGTTCAGACGGTTGCCGTATTCGGCGGCCCAGCACCCGACGCAGTGCAGGTTGCAGGCGCTGGTCGGATCCATCAGGATCAGCCACGGGATATTGCAGTCAAATTTTTCACGGTTCTGGCGGATCGTCTTGGTTCCATGGAACATCGCCTCGAATCCCAGATTCAGAAGCGTCATCTTCAGAACGTTCGGATCCAGCTCGTCGATCAGGCGGCACACATACTGATTCCACTTCTCATTCGGGTCCGTCATCATCGAACGGATCCTTGCGTAGGATTCCTCGGAGAACATGTTCCCCACATACTTTTCTACCACATCGACAAGCTGCAGCATGCCCTTCTGACGATCCCGGTAGATCCTGTTGAGCATCACATCGATCGCCTTTGAAAATGCGATCCTCGCCATCTTATGTGAAAAGTCAGCCATTACAATACCTCCCATTTCGACTGCGTTCTCCGGATTCCTGTTTCCGGAACAGCCCGTTTCATTTAATTATATATGGTTTTTAATACTATATCTTGTTGCTATGATATACTCTTTTTATAGCTTTTGCAATGCCTCTGTCCGGAGCGGGAACTTCCCCCACAACCGGGAACAACAGGCTGCGAAGCAGCGACGGATGCGCGTCAGCGCAGACGGTTCACGGTCTGTGG
>CAJOQO010000027.1 GCA_905236545.1 uncultured Lachnospiraceae bacterium | reverse complement strand
GCGGATCCGGATCTGGATGCCCTGATTCCGGCAGGCGGCGGCGGAGAGCCTCTGCAGGGCGCGATCAGCGCGGTTGAGAAGGCTGGAAAGACCGGTGAGATCTCGATCGTTTCCACCGACTTCCTCCCGGATCTTGGAGAGAGACTTGCGAACGGTTCCATGGCTGGTGAGTCCGGCGGACATTACTGCGATCCGCTGTTCGCGTTCATGATGGTCTACAACGCAATCAAGGGCAACTACAAAGATTTCGGCGGCAACTTCAATGAGATCCTGTTCCCGTATCTGTATGTTGCTTCCGCGGAAGACTATGCGGACTATGAGAAGTATTTCGTAGATCAGCTTCCCTACACCAAGGACGAACTGGTCGCTATGGCGGATATGAGCTTTGATGAGCTTTCTGAGGCCGCTGCCAAGCTGTCGATCGAGGATGCTGCTGAGCGTGCAGGAGCATAATTTACGGGATAGATATAGATACGGTCTGCCGGACTGAGCAGGCCAGATAAACTCCCGGGGCCGGTATCGTTTCGGTGATACCGGCCCTTTCTGATAACAGCGAGATTGATTGTCTAAAAAAGAGGTAAATCAAATGGGTTCTTCTCAAAGTCTTCCGGCAAGAGGCAAACTGTCGGGAAAGACCGCCGGATTTCTGGTTCTGCTGGTTCTGGTGGTAGCTTCCTGGGCGGTCTTTAAAGTGATTACGCCTTCAAACTTTGGTTCTCCAAGGAATCTTCTTAGTTATTTTGAGGCATCGCTGATGGTTTCAGCCGGTGCTGTCGGTTTCTACTTTGTCATGGTAATGGGGATGTTCGACTTTTCGATCGGCGCGAACATCATGCTTTCTTCGATCGTCGGCACGGTAGTCGCCTCCAGGCTCGGGCTGGGATATTTCGGCCTGATCGCCGGATGCATCCTGACCGGCGCGATCGTCGGACTGCTGAATGGATTCTTTTATGTGAAACTGCATATTCCGTCCATGATTGTCACTACAGGTCTTGCTCTGATCTATGAGGCGGTTGCCAGCTATATCGCGGGTGGACAGTCGGCAACTCTGCCGTCGAACCTGCGTGCGTTCGGCTCCATGCCGGGAAACCTGATTCTGGCAATTGTGGCGTTCCTTCTTGCCTACCTGCTTCTGAACTACACCCGTATCGGCACCTATACCTATGCGATCGGATCAGATGAATTCGTAGCCAAGAACATGGGTATCAACGTCAATAAGTATAAGATCATTGCTTTTGTCATCTCCGGCGCGTTCTTCGGAATAGAAGCGATCCTGACCATCAGCTATGGTTCCTCCATGGTTGCGGAGACGGGCATGCTTTCCATGAGCCGTAACTTCTATCCGACGATGGGCTGCTTCCTGGGTCTCGCGATGAAGAAAAACGGAATTCCGATTCCCGCGATCATCATCGGTGAGTTCTTCCTGCAGATTATCTATTATGGATTCGTTGCGCTTGGCGCTCCGACGGCTGTCAATGATGTCATCTCCGGTCTGGCCCTTCTGATCATCGTTACGCTGACCACAAAGACCAGAAAAGGCGATATCGTCAAATAATACGAAGGAGGAAAAGAGTGATGAGCGAAGTAAGATTACAGGTTCAGAACCTCTGCAAATCCTTTGGTATTACGAAGGCAGTGCAGAATGTGTCATTCAATGTCAACAAGGGTGAAGTCCATGCACTGATCGGTGAGAACGGATCCGGAAAGTCTACCCTGACCAACATGCTGACCGGCATCTATTCGATCGACAGCGGTCATTTCATCCTGGACGGCAAGGAGATCCATCCGAAGAACCAGGTGGAAGCCAACAATGAAGGCGTGTCCATCATCGTACAGGAGCTGGGTACCCTGTCCGGCCTTACCGTTGCGGAGAACATCTTCCTCGGACATGAGGATCGTTTCGTGAAACACGGCATCAAGAACACCGGTGCCATGAACAGGGAAGCGCAGCAGCTTCTGGCAAAGTACGGATTTGACCGTATCCGTGCGGGTGCGATGGTTGATGAGTACAATTTTGAGGACAGGAAGCTGGTAGAGATCGTCAAGGCAACCTATTTTACTCCGAAGATTGTCGTCATCGACGAGACAACGACGGCACTTTCCCAGGAAGGCCGTGAAGAACTCTACAAGCATATGAACCGGATCCGGAAGGAAGGAAATACGATCATCTTTATTTCCCATGACCTTCCTGAGATTCTGAGATTGTCCGATACGATCACGATCCTGCGTGACGGTGTCTATATTGATACAGTGAAGAGCGCGGACGTGACGGAGGAAGACCTGAAGAAGCTGATGGTCGGCCGGGAGGTGACAGGTGACTACTACAGGTCTGATTACGATACGAAGGTCTCCGATGAGGTGGTCTTCTCCGTTCGCAACGTGAGTGTCCCCGGGCAGATCAGCGATATCTCGTTTGATCTTCATAAGGGTGAGATCCTTGGCTTCGGCGGACTGTCAGAGTCCGGCATGCATGAGATCGGAAAGGCCTGCTTTGGCGCTTCCTTCAACCGCAGCGGCAGCGTGACACTGGCGGACGGAACCTCCATAGATTCCATCCCGAAGGCGATCTCTCACAGCATTGCCTACACATCCAAGGATCGTGACAATGAATCCGTTGTCATGAACCAGAGCATCGGCGACAACATCTGTCTGCCGTCCCTGGATTCCCTCAGGTCCGCACTCTGCTTCCTGAGCGGATCGAAGATGAAAAAGTTCGCCAATGAGTACGCGGCGGAGATGTCCGTCAAGATGGTCAACACGAACCAGTTCGTCTCGGATCTTTCCGGAGGAAACAAGCAGAAGGTTGTTCTGGCCCGCTGGATCGGAAAGGATTCTGACATTCTGGTGCTTGACAGCCCGACGCGTGGAATTGATATCAAGGTAAAGCAGGATATCTACCAGCTGATGGATCGTATGCGCAAACAGGGGAAGTCCATCATCATGATCTCGGAAGAGCTGATGGAACTGATCGGAATGTGCGACCGCATCTATATCATGAAGGACGGGAAGATCAACGGTCAGCTTGACCGCAGCCCTGACCTTGATGAGAATGCGCTGATCTCGAAGATGGTCTAAGGAGGAGAAAGAGCAATGGCTGAACAAACAAAAGCAGGGGCAGTATCGAGAGAAGAAGAGCTCAGTAAGCTGTCCAGAATGTCGCTGGTCCGCTCGCTTCTGCCGATCATCGGACTGGTTGTCGTCTTTATCGTTTTTAATGTCCTGACGAACGGCAGGATGATGCAGAATCCTTCCCTCGTCATGTCGCAGATCTATGTGACTATGATTTCAGCGACCGGGGTATTCTTTATCATGACCATGGGAGGCCTTGACTTCTCTCAGGGTTCCATCCTCGGCATGGCTTCGATCGTTGTGTGCATGGTTTCCAAGGTTGCGCCTGTTCCGGTCGCGGTAATCGCCGGTATCGCAACCGGAGCGGCGATCGGAGCAATCAATGGATTCTTCTATGTCAACCGTAAGATCAAGTCTTTCATCGTTACGATCTGTACGATGTTCCTGTTCCGCGGCATCATCAAGTACCTCACGTCCGATGCGCCTGTCGGGGCAAGTGCGACGATGATCCTGCTGAACAAGGATGAACTGAAGCTGATCTGCACGCTGGTTGTGGTAGTCATTGGCTTTGTGGCGTTCCATTTCACAAAGTTCGGTATCCACCTCAAAGCGATCGGCGCAGGTGAGAAGGCTGCGAAGTTTGCCGGCATCCACACGGACAGGACAAAATTCCTGATCTATATGCTGGCAGGCGCGATCACCGGCTTTGCCGCATTTGTCAATGTCATCAAGGTTGGTTCGGTTACCGCTTCCGGCGGCAACCAGCTGGAGACGCAGATCCTGATTTCGCTCGTGCTTGGCGGTATGCCGATCTCGGGCGGCGCGAAGGCGAGATTCCTGAATGTTATCGTAGGTTCCCTTCTTTACATCGTTCTGACCTCCGGACTGACCATGATGGGTCTTACCACACAGGCGATGCAGCTGATCCAGGGTGTCGTATTCCTGATCTTCGTCGCTGTGTTTGCGGACAGAGAGTCACTGAAGGTGATCAAATAAAGACTGTTCAGTATTCATTCCTGCCCCGGCTGCCTGCCGCTTCGGCGAAAAGGCAGTGCGGGTGCAGATCCAAAAGGATCCTTCGGAAGGGAGCTGAAAATGGAAAGAGAACCGAAGTATCAGACAATTATCAGCTGGGTGAAAACGATGATTCGATCCGGCGACCTGAAGGAGGGCGACCGGCTTCCATCTGAAAATGAGCTGTGCAGGCGGTTTCAGCTGAGCCGGCAGACAGTCCGTCATGCGCTCGAGATCCTTGAGGCAGAGCGGATGGTGGTGAAGGTTCAGGGCAGCGGCACTTATGTTGGAGACGGCGGAAAGGACAGGACAAGACCCAGCTTCAAAAACATAGCTGTCATCAGCACTTATTTAGATTATTATATTTTTCCTCCGACGCTGCATGGGATTGAGAGTGTTCTGTCAAAAGCAGGGTATACCACAAGACTTGCGTTTACGAATGACAGCGTTCATCATGAGAAGACGATCCTGAAGACACTTCTCGAGAGGGATGATGTGGACGGCGTGATCGTGGAACCGGCCAAGAGTGCGATGCCGAATCCCAACCTGGAACTCTACCGAATGCTTCTTGAGAGAAATATCCCGGTAATCTTTTTCAATGCTTCCTACCCGCAGCTTGGTCAGCCCTGCGTGCGGATCGATGATGTGCTTGCCGCAGAGAAAGCAACTGAGCTTCTGATTGAGGCAGGTCACACCAACATCGCTGCCATTCTGAACGCGGAAGACGGGCAGGGCCACCTGCGGTACACCGGTTATCTCAGAGCGATGTGGAACCATCACCTGCGAACCGACGCGAAACGTACGGTTCTTCTGGATTCCGACATGGTCGGCGACCTGAAGGTGGTGGAACCCTATGTGATGCAGTGTCTGGAGGGGGTGACGGGCGTTGTCTGTTATAACGATGAACTGGCATCCCAGCTGCTGGACATCTTCGAACGGCGTGGGATACGCGTTCCGGAAGATATTTCTCTTGTCGGGATCGATGACGCGAATATAGCGCAGATTAAGGATCTCTCTTCCATATCCCATCCAAAGGAGGAACTGGGGCGGAAAACTGCCGAAAACCTTCTGAAGATGATCGAGGATCCGTCGTTTGACGCGAACTATCTGTTTGATGCACAGCTGATCCGAAGAGGTTCTGTCAAGAGTCCTGACCTGCAGGCAGCGTCAGTGTGAACAATGCTCCGGATCTCCGGATCAATCCTGCAGGCTGAAAACCGTTTATAACCGGTCAGAATCGATGGATACAGGCGGTATGAAAGGATGTTCCTTTCATACCGCCTGCTTTTTGCATGATCAGATCAGCGCCAAGATGCAGTCACCTGAAACCGCTCTGTCCGCCCACAGCGAAGAACACGAAGTGTTCTGAGCAATGGGGGTGCTGAATCGTTACGATTATTGATGGTCATTTCCCAGGAAAAAAATTGTACAGTGCCTGTGAAACGTGTAAAATATAGGAAAGACTTCGGTTTTTGACGGAAAAAGCGGAAAGGATAGATCTATGAACCGAAAGAGAGCATATCTGGTCATACAGTGTCTGTGCTGCATATTGCTGGCGATCCTGCTTTGCACAGGCGCCGTCCGGATCTACAGGGAAGGAGCGCAGCGCAAGGCGGAGCATCCTCTTGAAAGCATCTACACTGCTGACGCGCTGTCGGATGAATTCGGGAAGCTGGCACCGGCCCTGTTTGTGTCGATCGGACTGGCGGCCGCAGGTCTGATTCTGGGCATCAGAGGGGATGAGAAAAAAAAGCCTGTGAGAGATTTGCAGCTGGAAAGGGATCTGCTTGTTTCCCGGCTTCGCGGCGGGAGTGCTGCTGTGAGGAAGGAGAGAAAGACCCAGAGGATGGTACTGGCCGGGGGATGGGCTGCGTTTGGCCTGTGTATGATACCGGTGCTGATCTATCTTCTGAACGGAGCTCATTTTCCGGAGCGGGACGTGGAGGGCATGATCAAAGCGCTTGCTGCCGGGACATTTCCGTGGATCTGTGCGGGGATGGCCTGCCTGATCATCGCGGGGCTCCTGGAACAGAGGAGTGTGCGAAGGGAGATTGAGGCAGCGAAAGTTCAGCTTCAGGAGGAGAGAAAAGAAAGGGAGTCTTCCGGAAAGCCGGAGGAAGCTTCCGGGAAGCCGGAGGAGACAGCATTGAAGGGATCCGTCAGCAGCGGGAAAAACAGGGTGCTTCTGCAGGGAATCCTCATTGCGGCGGCAGCTGCACTGATCATTGCCGGTATCTTCAATGGCGGAGTGCAGGATGTATTGATCAAAGCAAGCAATATTTGTACGGAGTGTATCGGCCTTGGATAATCAGAATACGACGATGAATACAAACAGGAATCCCCGCAGTCACGGTATGAGCCAGATGACAAGACATCTGGTGCAGCTTTACAGTGCCCTGCTTTACAATGCGCATCTAAAGGGCTTTATCGAAGGCGAGATCTATCAGGGAAAGACGAAGTCGCTGTGTGTTCCCGGCTTTAACTGTTATTCCTGCCCGGGCGCCGTCGGCGCGTGTCCGCTGGGATCCCTTCAGAATGCGCTGGCTTCGTCCGGACATCGGGCCGGATGGTATATATTCGGCATCCTTCTGCTCTATGGGGTGATTCTGGGCCGGACCGTCTGCGGGTGGCTCTGTCCGCTGGGGCTTCTTCAGGAGCTGCTGCATAAGATTCCAACGCCGAAGATCCGCAAGAGCCGCATCACGAGGGCCCTGTCCTGGCTGAAATATGTCATTCTGGGAGTCTTTGTAATCGCTTTGCCTTTGTGGTACGGCATTGCCTATGATGTTCCGCTTCCGGGCTTCTGCAAATATATCTGCCCGGCGGGGACGTTCGAGGGTGCCATGGGACTTCTTCCCGTAAGGCCGTCGCTGCTGGATATGCTGGGCATCCTGTTTACGAGAAAGTTTGTCATACTGGTCGTGATCGTGATGGCATGTATCTTCTGCTATCGCTCTTTCTGCAGATTTCTCTGCCCTCTGGGCGCGATCTATGGCCTGTTCAACCGCTTTAATCTGATTGGCGTCAAAGTGGACGCAGGACGCTGCAACCACTGCGGCGCATGTGTGCGCAGCTGCGGGATGGATGTAAGGCATGTCGGCGATCATGAGTGTATCAACTGCGGGAAATGTATGGAATCCTGCAGACAGGGTGCCATCTCGATCAAGGCAGGAGGCTTCACTTTGAAAGCTCCTGAGATGGGATGTGCGGGAGACGATCCCGGAGCGCCGGCAAGAAGAAAAAAAGCCGGACGTATCGCTGCAGGTATCGCGCTGGCCGTCCTGTGTTTTGCGCTGCTGTGGTATAACATTCTGGATCCGTATCTTCGGAACAGGAAAGAAGGAGCGGATGCTCCCACAGTCATGGCTCCGGCCGACAGTTCTGACAGCCAGGGCGATCCTTTGAAGAAAGAAGATCCTGATCTTCAGGGCGTGGTTTTGGGTCAGACAGAAGAGGCGGACAGAGAAAGCACGGCGTCGGCGCAAACGGAAGCGGACAGCGGAAGCACGGCGTCGGCGCAGACGGAAGCGGACAGAGAAAGCACGGCGTCAGCGCAGACGGAAGCGGACGGTGGAAACGCAGCGTCGGCGCAGACGGAAGCGGACAGCGGAAGCGCCCCGTCAAAAGATGCATCGGCCTTTCAGAGCGATGCGCCCATCGGCAGAGAGGTCGGGCAGCAGCTGGAAGACTTTACCGCGGAGTGCTTTGATGGATCGACCTTCCATCTGGCAGATGAGAGAGGAAAGGTAGTGTTCTTGAATCTATGGGCAACCTATTGCACGCCGTGTGTTCAGGAACTGCCGTACTTCAGTGACCTCTACCGGAAATATGACGGTGAGGTTGCCGTACTTGCGGTGCATTCTTCGCTGGTGGCGAAGGATGACCCTGCAACGTTCATCGAAGGAAGAGACCTGGCTATGCCGTTTACGACGGATACAAAGGAAAATACGATCTTTACGATCGTAGGTGGAAGTTCGACTCTTCCTCAGACCATCGTGCTGAACCGGAAGGGAGAAGTTGTTTATAACAAGACAGGTCCTGTTACTCCGGAGATGCTCGAAGAACTCTATCAGGAGGCCGGCAGGGAATAATCCTGCCGGGACTCTGCCGGGCTGATCAGCCCGGGGTTGGATCACGATAGTGATCCAACCGCACAGGTGGAATTCTTTTCACAATTATGCGGATTCGGAGATCAGATGATCGAAAAGCAGAGAGGATACAAAAAAGAACCCTGCAAAAAAGAGCCGCAATCAATGCTCTTGCCGGGTTCTTCCGAAAATTTTGAATACCCTGTTGAATACCTGTGTCGCAATCGATGGGTATCAATCAGGTAAATACAAGGGCTTTCAAAGTGGAGCATACGGGATTCGAACCCGTGACCTTTTGAATGCCATTCAAACGCGCTCCCAACTGCGCTAATGCCCCGAACAATATGGAGTATAACAGAAGTGTCTGAAACTTGCAAGGATTCTTTTTTGGCAAGCTATGAGATTGTACCAGATTGGTTACTATTCACGGCCGATCTGAGTCTTTGTATCTGACGCGTCAGGCTTGCCTGTAAGCGGCAGTACAAAGCTCAGATCAGGC
>CAJOQO010000026.1 GCA_905236545.1 uncultured Lachnospiraceae bacterium | reverse complement strand
ATACAGGCTCTCACAAGACTGGTGATACAGAGAACCAGGGCACCGGAAAGAAAATGCTTCCGAATTGAATTCCTTTCAGCAATGCATAACCATATTCTTAAGACCTCAGGCCAGACGTCTGAGGTTTATTTGTACCTTTTTCAATACATCGGTTTCGATTTATTATTATCATCTATACAGAAAAAGGCAATCGTATCTCCCACATTTCAGGCATATTTTCATTTGATAAAGGTTCGTGTATATGGTACCATTAAGTCACATTAAACCTGTACGGGTAATTTATTAAAGCCGCTGATTCCTGCTTAAAACCCTGCATCCGTGGGACGGGTTAAGCCGTCCGTACACTTATACAGGACCGGGTAAGCAAAGGGAAGCAGCATCCAAGAGTATGAAAGGGGCGCAACGAATGAAGAATACGGACAACCGTCAGAAAGCAGCAGTGATATCTCTCGAAAACACAGATGGTTACCTGATCCTGCTTCCAGACCAGACAATCACGAAAGCAGATGCTTCAAAACTGAAAGCGTTCCTGACAGACTTCAGGAATATCGATCAGAACCCGAATATGAAAAAAGGAGACCAGGGCACCTGGAAACAGAATGACCCGGCCTTCAGTCTGGCAAGAATCTACGCCTACATTAACACCTATAACGAGCTTGTTCTTCTGGACTTTGCTCCGTTCGAGAAACTGTTTGAAGGGACCTCCTCCAAATATATCTCCATCAGGGAATATGCAGAGCGGCATGGGAAATCCATTGAGCAGGTCAAGGTCTTCTGTCAGCAGGGCAGAATCCGCGGAGCCATGAAAATAAACAGCCGCGCCTGGGGCGTCCCTGAGGACGCGCCCTATCCGGAAGACTCCCGGTTGACCGCAAACGGCAAGTACGTCGGCAGACGGAACAAATCACGCTGAAAGCCCGAAGAAGAAGGCATCAGGAAGCTGGCAAGTCCTCGCCGTTAACTGAACGGCAATTCATCCTTGTCAGCTTCGATCCGCTTCATCAGTTCTTCATCAATGCCCGGAATGGTAAAGTCCTTCATCGCTTCTTCCATCTTCCCCTGCACCGTTTCTCCGACAACATCAAATGCTGCTTCTGTTCCCACAAGCAAGAGCGGAGCACTGAGGCCTATGTCTGTGAAGATGCATTCCACATCCTTATAACCATACCCCAGTATCTTCGCCTGACCGGATACAAGGGCACGGATTCCATCCACAAACCCATTTCCAAACACAATCTCATAATCGTCATCCCAAAAGAAGAGACTTCCAAAGCCCTCCTCTTCCGCTGTCCACAGGCTCATGGAATCCACACGATGGATTGAGCGGGCCAGGAAAGCTGCATACTCTTTTCCTATGCCGGGTTCCTCCAGTTCCGCCTCCAGTTCCTCCCCAACCTGAAATTCCGTATACAGCTTCCGGGCAGATTCCTCCACTTCCCCGTCTGTGGTGATTACATACGGATCCTCTTCTCCGGCAAATATCTCCGGATCATAAGCCTCCACCATCAGGGAGAACAGATATTCCTCAAACAGGTCAAAGGTATGGTAATGAACCGGATCAGCCATCTTATCCTTCATGCGTGAAATCTTCCGCGCCAGGAATTCCATACCAACCATCCCATCCCGGCTGATCAAAACATCTCCTGCGTTTACCCTGTTCACCATCTCCCGAATATCAGAGCGTACGGTTTCTTCTGAAATGTACAGGCTGATTCCCTCAAAAAAGTCCTTATTCCGTCCACTTTCAGAGCCCTCACAAAACTCTGTTACGTACACATCCAGAATTGCCGGACTGCTTCCCGCCCATATATCCAGAGCATTCCAAATGACCTTAGACGCTGTTGATGAAAGGTACTTGTAGAGGCTGCCGCCTCCCTCATCCGTGAATTCTGCCAATCGAAACATCTTGTTTATCCTCCAGATATCTCCCTGCCCTGACACAAAGTCTTCATCCAACAAAAAAACAAAATCATGGTATATCACACAGCCCTCAGATTAGCATGAACCTCATCCATCAGTTCCTGCATCTTACGCCTGTTTTTCTTATCCGTCACTTCTCTGAGGGCCTTTACCGCCTTCTGCAGATAGGCCTGGGCATTCCTGGATTCCAATCCACGGCCACTTTCCTGCAATCCTTCAGGCATGGCTCCAAAAGAAGCCGCCTCTTCATCAAGAATGCTTTCAAGTTCGTTCAGAAGGAATGTGAAATCCTCCTCATCACACAGGTAAAGCTTCGCATCTATGGAATATACTCGCTCTCTTATTCTTTGAACCATGATGTGTACCTCGGATAAATTACAGATCT
>CAJOQO010000025.1 GCA_905236545.1 uncultured Lachnospiraceae bacterium | reverse complement strand
CATGGCGGGCGTATCCGTTTCCTCGAGAAAGAAGGTGAAGGTGTCCGCAATCGGAGACTGTACCCTCGGAACCGACGAGAACTTCAGCCAGAATAACAGCTTTAACGCATATCAGGCGCTCAACGGCAATGATTATTTCTTCGAAAAGGTGAAGGGGATCCTCGGCGCGGATGATACGACCTTCGCGAATCTGGAGGGGACTCTGACAACGGAAAGCGAACGGGCGCAGAAGCAGTTCGCGTTCAAGGGGGATCCTTCGTATACGCAGATTCTTAAGAGCGGAAGCATAGACGCGGTGAACCTTGCGAACAATCATACCAGGGATTATGGTGATTCCAGCCTGAGCGATACGAAAAAAGCGCTGGATGATGCAGGAATCACGTGGTGCATCGGCGATGATGTCGGATACCGTGATGTAAACGGTGTGCTGACAGCGTACATTGGGATCTATGCGCTGGAGAACGGTCTGGAGACGCTTCCGCAGGTGAAGAGTACGATCGCTGAGGCAAAGGAAAAGGGCGCGGAGCTGATCATCGTAGAATTCCACTGGGGAGCCGAGCTTGTATCGGAGATCGACGAGTATCAGATCGAACTGGCGCATACGGCGGTTGATGAGGGCGCGAACCTTGTGGTCGGAGGGCATGCGCATGTCCTGCAGGGAATCGAGAAGTATAAAGGTGCTTATATCGTATACGGGCTCGGTAATTTCTGCTTCGGCGGCAGCGCCAATCCGACGTCTTACGACACGGTGATCTGGCAGCAGACCTTTACGTTTACGGCGGACGGTCTGGAGTCGGAGGATGATATCTCGATCATACCGTGCCATATCAGCGGAGATCTTTCCAGCAACAATTATCAGCCGGTTCCTGTCTCGGGAGATGCGGCGGCTTCGATCATGCAGACGATCGATTCGCTCAGCGGGCGATTCGGACAGAGCTATTCCCAGTATATGGTGGATGGAACGCTCTGGACTGATTCGGGACAGCAGTAGCTGGTGAGAGGCGGTCCACAGGTTGTGGATTGTGCATTATCACGAAACAGGTCGCGGGATGTCGGCACTGCCGGTCGCCCCGCGGCCTGTTTGCTTTGTATAACTGTGAAAATGCCATATTGTGCAGCGGATTAATGTGCATAATATGGATATAACCTTTCATTTTTCTATGATAGAATAGGCACTGCCGCATCCGGACGGCTGCGGCTGCCGGAATAATCTGACGGGTGGAGAATTCAGCAGAAAGGAGTCATACAACAGGAACAATATGGTGGGAGATAAAATAATAAAGCCTCAGAACAGGATGACGCATCAGGTATTCTATCTGGATATGAGGATGAGCCGGGAGGTACTGGCCGCAGAGTGGGATAAGAAGCTCTTTCTGACCTCTCTTGAAGAAGCCGGAACCCTGTTCCGGATTGAGTTTTACGCATTTTGTGTGCTGGACGACAGGATCCGGCTGCTTGCGGGCGGGACGGATGTCCGGCGCAGGACGCTGATGAAGATGCTTTCGGCTGCTCTGGAGCACTATGAAAGGGGAATGGAACTGAACGGTGAGAAAGGAATCCTTCCGTCTGAGACCGTCTTCCGGGTGAAGACGGTCAGAATGGAGTGCGAGCAGGATGCAGTGTCTGTTCTGAGGTACATTCATCTGACTCCGCTTTCGGAGGGGTATACGATCAGCGCTCAGGACTACTGGTGGACAAGCTATAACTCCTACAGAGGGTTTTACCGCTGGCCGATGGTGAACACGGAACCGGTCATGCAGTTTCTTTCCAGGTCTGATGCCAGGGCAGCACACACTCTGGCAGAGTATCACAGCAGAGGTGTGCTGCTGCGCAATCCTGTTCCGGAATGCATCCGGAATGGGGAGTATGAGACACTGCGGCTGTGCACGCTTGCAGTTTTACAAGGAAATATTAATTAAACCTTATGGTGTATGGGGAAGCCTGTGTGTTATGATAGGCTCCGTAAAGCCTCACGGATTTGCAGGAAACGAAGTCCGGGATTGTGCCTCCTGCAGGCATTTTGTCTTTTTTCCATGAGGAAACAGGGTGTGATATCATAAGATTACAGGAGAGTATTACCTATGCAGAAAACCTATCAGATTAGAAAATATAAGATCAGGAAATATATCAGTCTGGCAGCTGCTCTGGCTTTTTCCGGCTGTATGCTGTTCGGATGCACCCGCGCGGACATTGCGTCTTCGTCCCAGGGTGCATCCGGCGCCGGCGGAAATGTCGGACAGAGCACCGTGACCGGCGTGACCTCTGACGGTACGCTGGCAGGAGGCGGAGCACAGCAGAGCGCTCCGGATCCGTCCGGATCTTCTTCCCAGGCATCGGCGGACACCGCCCGGACAGTGCAGAATGCTGTCGGCCAGACCACGCAGAATCTCAGCGGAACTGCAGCCACGCCCCCGGCCGCTGACCAGGGAGCGCAGAGTGTACCGGATGAGGCACAGTCCCAGACGATAGAGGATGCATCCGCACAGGCCTGGGCGCCGGATACGGGTGCGGGACCGGCGACAGAGACCTTCACCGGAGCTTTTGAGCGCAGTGACGGCGGTGAGCGTGTCCAGATCACGCTTCTCAACGACAATGCGATCAGTTTCCAGTTTACGAACAGCGGGATCGGCGCCACGGCACAGGCCTATGGAAGCACAGCGGTTTACTATGGTGATGACGGATACTCGATTTCCTTTGATGTAGCAGGCGATATGCTGGCCGTATCGGTTGACGGCGAGGATGCGAAACAGTCTCCGATGAATGGAATCTACTACAGGGTTCTTGATACCGGCGATGATGGGGAAGCGGAAGACAGCAGCGGGACACCGGATCTCTATGAGGAATCAGATGAGGAGTCGGAGGACTTCACGGATGAGGAATATATTGACGCGGATGCCGAAGGCGCGGCTGTTGATGTTGAATGAGAAATCGTGTACAATATCACAAAGTAATTGTTTTTTATGAGGAGGTACTACTATGCGTAAAAGAAAACTGGCTCAAAGTGTTCTTGCTGTGGGAATGGCATTGACTCTGGCATCTGCACCGCTTGTTTCGGGCGCGGAGACCGAGCAGTCCCAGACGGCGGAGGTTCCTGTCGAAAACCAGGTGGGAGCATTTCCTTCCAGTGCGCTGGACAGCTTTCTGGATGTCCGGTTCGGCGATGCGCTTTATAAGATCTATGAAGGGCAGGGGACGGACATGTCATGGCTGAAGGAGTGTTCGTTTTATGGAAAGCTCGTCCCGGCGGAGGAAACCCTGGAGGCGGAAGGGATCATCGGACTGAATGACGAGACGCTTTTCCACGTACTTGCTTCCCTGGATCCTGCGTCCGGTACGCTTTTCCTGAGTATTCCGGAGTTCTTTGACCAGACTGTGTCATTCAATCTGCAGGAGCTTATGGAGAATGTTTCCACCGGCGCGATCGCGGGCGAGCAGGATACCATGAGCGGTGCCCTGACGCAGATGATAGCGGCAGCCGTTTCTCAGATCTACGGAGATGTCCAGGAGCTGGTTGCGTCTCTTCCGGTGGAAGTCTGGCAGGCGGAGCTGTCGAGCTATCTCATGCCTGTGATGAACAATCTTGTACAGGAAACCGGAGAGGATGTTCTTACGGTTGGAGGCAAGAGTGCTGATGTTGCCACAGTGACCTATTCGATTCCTCCCGAAAAGATGGGAGACGTTATCTCGGGGCTGATTACGGCGATGGAGGAAGATCCGGTAGTCGGCATCGTGCTTGAGAGTGATGCAGTGTCGAACGGACTGGGACTTCTGAGCCTGGTTACAGGCGGAACCATCCAGCTTACCGGAGACGGCCTTCTGGAACAGTATCAGGGCCTGGTCGAGTCGCTCCGGAGCTTTGACGTTTCGAATATCCCCGGGATCAGCTTCACGCTGCAGAGCAGCGAAGACGGAAACGCGGTCGGAATGCAGGCTGCGCTCAGGGCGGATGGAAACCAGATGGATCTGTGTTCCTTTAAGGCGATCGCGGATGGAGAAGAGCATGTCTATGAGGCCGTTCCCGGAGCGTTTCTTCTGAACATGGCCGGGATGGATCCTGGCATGACAGTCAGCATCGAAGGCCAGGGAAGCAGCGCGGATAGGAAGATCAACGAGGAGGCAAACCTGCTGGTGAACGGCGAGAGTGCCGCGAAGGCAGTGGTGAAGGATTATGACATTGCCCGGCTGATGGAAGACGGTTCCATGATCGGTACGTTCCGCTTTGAAACGGGAGATGTATCCGCTCAGGTCGCATACAATGTGCTTGAGAATAACGCCAGGACAATTGAGTACCTGTACAATGATGAGGTATTCTATCAGGCAGAGTTCTGGGCAGGCGAGGCAGAGGATGACAGCATCACTCCGATCGACAAGGACAATGTTCTTGAGATTGGCAGCATCGATGATCTGAAATCCTGGATCGGCTCCTTCAGGATGGATGTTCTGATGGATGCTCTTGTAAAAGCAGGCGCTCCTGTAAACGGAGCGGTTGCAGCGGAAACGGAAGCGGATCCTGCAGCCTGAATACAGGTTTTTGGCCGGTCATTGTACGAACCGGTTTTGCCGGAGCTGCCGGCCGCCGAAGGAGACGGGCAGCTCCGGGCTGAAGGCCGAATCTTTATACTCCTGTGACTTCAGTCGTGGGAGAAGCGCATAACAGATCGATCTGTTTTTCCAGCTGTGAGACTTCCTCATCGGAGGTTGCCCAGCTGGAGGCGAGACGCACCACAGTGTGCGTCTCATTTTTTTTCTCCCAGAAGCTGACGCTGATCACGGAACTCAGCCGCTCATATACGTTATCTTCGAGAACCAGAAAGACCTGATTGGTGGGGGAGTCGAACGCAGTCTGAAAACCGGCTCTCCGGAATACGTCCCGGATACGGTGCGCTTTTTCGAGCGCATTCTGCCCCAGCTTCAGGTAGAGGCCGTCGCGGAACAGTTCATCAAATTGAATTCCCGCGACCCATCCCTTCGCCAGCAGAGCCCCATGCTGCTTGATCACCGTAAAGAAATGCGGGAGGGCAGCAGGATCAGGGATCACTACAGCTTCTCCGAACAGCGCTCCGCATTTTGTTCCGCCGATATAGAATACATCGCACAGCCGGGCAAGATCCCGGAGCGTGGGGGAATGCGGGACGGCAAGCGCGTATGCAAGACGTGCCCCGTCGATGTAGAGCTTCAGACCGAACCTGTCACAGACCCTTCGTATGGCTTCCAGTTCTTCGGGCGAGTAGAGTGTACCATATTCGGTCGGCTGTGAAAGGTAGACCATTCCCGGCATCACTGTGTGATCATGGTTGGCGTCCTCCTCCCAGGCGGCGCACATCGCACGGATCTCTTCCGCATCGATTTTTCCTTCCGTGTGCGGCAGCGTGAGAACCTTGTGCCCGGCTTCTTCGATGGCCCCTGCCTCATGTGTGCTGATGTGCCCGGTATCAGCGGAGATGACGCCCTGCCACGGACGCAGGAGAGAAGTGATGACAATCTTGTTTGTCTGCGTGCCGCCTGATAAAAAATATACTCCGGCATCCGGGCAGCCGCAGGCATCCCTGATTCTTTTTCCTGCCGAGGCGCAGATTTCATCCGTCCCGTACCCCGGGTGCTTTTCGAGGTTTGTTTCAGCCAGTCTCTGCAGGATGGACGGATGAGCGCCTTCCTGATAGTCTGACGCAAAATACAGCATAGGATACTCCTTTCCGGATCAGTTCCCTGTATTCAACACTTTCCAATTACGAGTGTAACACGAGTTACACCCTGACCGCCATGCAAAAGGCACAGGGCTTTTTCGCTCCGCCCCCCAAAAGCCTTCCGCTCCTGAGCCCTGTGTCCGTCGTAAAGTGGTCGTAAGTAGTTACTATTCACAGCCCCTTCCCCACAGACCGTGAACCGTCTGTACTGCCGCTTACAGGCAAGCCTGACGCGTCAGATAAAGAT
>CAJOQO010000024.1 GCA_905236545.1 uncultured Lachnospiraceae bacterium | reverse complement strand
GAGGGAAACCTCGCCGGTCATTGCCCATTCAGGACTTACCTCGCGTCCTGTCACAAGAGAGGCAAGCGCGGTCGTCAGCGTGATCCCCGCGGAAGGACCATCCTTCGGTATCGCACCCTCCGGAACGTGAATATGAAGGTCATTCTCGGCGAACAGCTTCACCTTGTCCGGATACATCGCCTTCACAAGCGAAATCGCGATCTGGACGGATTCCCTCATAACATCTCCCAGCTGTCCGGTGATAACCACTTTTCCGCTTCCCTTCGTAAACAGGGTCTCGATGAAAAGGATCTCCCCGCCGGCCGCCGTCCAGGCAAGTCCGGTCACGATTCCGGGGCGTTTCTCCTCCTGCACCGAATCATGGCGGATCGGCTTCTGATCCAGATATCTGCGCAGGTTCTCAGGCTTTACAACTACCTTTCGCTCTGCGCCCTTCTTTTCTGCGCCCTTCTTTTCTGTATCCTTCTGAGCTGCATCCTTCTTTCCTGCGTCTTCCTTCTCTCCTGCTTTCTTCGAACGCTTTGCAGCCTTATTCTCTACCACTTCCACCGCTGCGTAGCGGCAGAGCGTATCCATCTGTTTTTTCAGCCCCCGGACCCCGCTCTCCATCGTGTAATGATCGATCACCGCACGGATCGTCTCGTCAGGAACCTCCAGCTCACGTTCACTGATGCCGGTTGCCTTTCTCGCCCGGGGCAGCAGATGGCGTTTCGCAATCTGAAACTTCTCCACAGCGGTATAACCCGGAAACTGGATCACCTCCATACGGTTGAGAAGCGGTTCCGGAATCGTATCCGTCGTATTCGCCGTGCAGACAAACAGGACGTCCGAAAGGTCATACGGGACATTCATATAATGATCGGTAAAGCTGAAGTTCTGTTCGGGATCCAGCACCTCCAGCAGCGCGCTTGAGGGATCGCCGCTGTAGTCCCTGCTCAGCTTATCCACCTCGTCCAGAACAATGACCGGATTCGATGTTCCTGCATTCTTCATGGCGTTCATCAGGCGTCCCGGCATAGCGCCGATATAGGTCCTCCGGTGTCCGCGGATCTCCGCTTCATCGCGCACTCCGCCGAGCGAGATTCTGACATATTTGCGGCCCAGCGCCCTGGCGATGCTCTGCCCGATGCTGGTCTTTCCGGTACCCGGAGCGCCGACAAACAAAAGGATCGATCCGGACTGCTTTTTGTTCAGGCTCATCACAGCCAGCTGCTGGATCACCCTGTTCTTCACCTTCTTCAGGGCATAATGATCTTCGTCAAGCACCTTCCTGGCCTTGTCAAGATCGATCTTCTTATATTTTGCCTTCTTCCAGTCCAGAGACGTCACAAAATCGAGATAATCGTACAGCAGCCCGTACTCGTGGGAATTCTTTCCCTCCTGCTTCATCCGCCCGAGAACCTTATCCGCTTCTCTCCGCGCGGTTTCATTCATACCGGATTCTTCGATCAGCTTCTGAAACTTTGAAACATCCGACACATTCTCAGGATGCAGGTTATCCAGCTGATCCTGCAGGAACCCGATCTGTTTTTTCAGAGCATCCTCTCTGTAGAGCTTCTCATTCGTCTCTTTCGCATGCTCCTGCGCCTCCGTACTGACATCAGAAACCGCGATGAAGCCGTACAGCGCCTCTTCGATCAGCTTCAGCCGCTCCGACTGTCTGTCCACTTCCAGAATCCGGTACTTTTCCTCCACATCGAGCGTCAGATAGGAGCTGAGCGCCGTGATGCATTCTTCAGGACTCTTCCAGCGGTTCACATAAGCCCTCGCCATCAGGCCCCAGGGAAACTTCTTCAGGAACTCATACAGCCGGCTCTTCATCGCGTCCAGGCTGATCTGCAGCGCTTCGTCTCCTACGTCCCGGACCTCCTCCCGGATCACACTCTCCGCGAAGATCTCCCGTTCAGAGATCATGACAGAGCTGATATCCATCCGGTTCTGTGTCCTGACCGTAATGTCGCCGTCATCATCCACCGACTCGATCACACCATTCAGGCCGATCGGATAGAAGTCCTCTTCCGTCAGGTTTTTTCTGCTCTTCTCATTCTTCTGAAACAGAAACAGTACCTTATCGCCCTCACGCATCTTCGAGGCGGACGTTTCATCAAAAAAATCCTTCTTGAATGTCAGGGAGATATTCGGAAGGATAATCATGTTATAAACAGGTATCGTAATCATATGGTCGTCCTCCTTATCTTCTTCATATCCGGCTCCGAAGATGGAGCCGGATCCGTCATCATCTATCGTGTGAAACAACCATACCACCGCTTATTAGCAGTGTCAATACTCGAGTGCTAATTAAATTGTGTAAAATTGACCTGATGTTACGATTCACGGCCGGTCTGAATCTTTGTATCTGACGCGTCAGGCTTACCTGTAAGCGGCAGTACAAAGCTCAGATCATGGCCATGAATCGTAACGACCTGATGGATTCCGCCTCTGACCATCCGGAAGCCGCAATCAGGGCGCAGGCTCCTGCGGCGATTCCTCACGTCCCTGCGGAGCGGCATCATGCTCCTGCAGCGATACATCCTGCTCCTGTGAAGAAGATTCTCCCGCAGAGATCCGCTCAGGAGTACGCACAGAAGCGCTTTTCCCGGCAGTGGGCACCAGGGTGTCCGGGACATTTTTCTTCTGCCGGACAAGCTTCCCCTTCAGCCAGGTTAACGAATTTCGCGTCCCCGCTGCGGCGCCGCCGACCGCCTCGCCCGTTTTGCCTGCCGCGTCCCCGGCGATCCGGCCGACCTCAATCCCGGCTTCCTTCAGATCCTTCGCCATCTTCGCTCCCGTTGTCTCCGGACGAATCTCCAGCCTGAACCCGCATTTCGCACAGAACTTGTCTCCGGCGGCAGCAGGACGGCCGCAGTTCGGACAGTATACGATCCCCTTTACATGGTTCAGCTGCTCCGTATAGAAAGCAATGTTCGCATACGCCACTTTGACAGCTGCCCACTCATCCTCAAGCCCGGCCTTCGGTTCATCCGGGAACTCCTTGTAAACAGCCTCGCCAATCATCGCAAACAGTCTTTCAAGGGACTTTTTTTCCTGCGAAATCTTATTCGAAATCGTAACGGAATCACTCACTTTCTGTACTCCATTCTTTGTATCCTGACCCAGTTTGGACAGCTTCTTTCCAAGATCACTGAATCCCATAACGATCCTCCCAGTTCTTCATCCATTCCTCCGTCAGCCAGATTCTGCCCGGACGCGGGAACGGCAGCCGCCAGCTTTCTCTGAACGTCCGCGGCATCCGCCCTTCCTGCGTGGCCAGGCCTTCCGATCCCGCCCCGGGGATGGATTCACGCCGTAATCTGATTTCCCGTATAAAGCTGATAATACTTCCCCTTCATCGAGATCAGGTCATCGTGCGTGCCGCGCTCTATGATTCTTCCGTTTTCAAGCACCATGATGCAGTCCGCGTTGCGGACAGTAGAAAGCCGGTGCGCGATTACAAAGGTGGTACGTCCCTTCATCAGCGCATCCATCCCCTCGGAAACGATACGTTCTGTTCTCGTATCGATCGAGCTGGTCGCCTCATCCAGGATCAGGGCGGGCGGATCCGCTATGGCCGCTCTCGCAATCGAGAGAAGCTGACGCTGCCCCTGAGACAGGTTGCCGCCGTCGCCGGCAAGCTTTGTCTGATACCCATTCTCCAGCTGACGGATAAAGCCGTCCGCACCGGCAAGCTTCGCCGCGGCGATCACTTCCTCATCCGTCGCATCCAGCTTTCCGTACCTGATATTCTCCATCACGGTTCCTGTAAACAGATGCGTATCCTGCAGCACCATGCCCAGAGAACGTCTCAGATCATTCTTTTTAATCTTATTGACATTGATATCATCATAGCGGATCTTCCCATCATCAATATCGTAGAACCGGTTAATCAGGTTGGTGATCGTCGTCTTGCCTGCCCCGGTCGATCCGACAAACGCAATCTTCTGCCCCGGTTTCGCGAACAGCGTAATGTCATGCAGCACCTGTTTGTCCGGATCATAGCCAAAGTCCACATGATCCATCACGAGTTTCCCCTCAAGCGTGACGTAATCCGTCGTACCGTCCGCCTGATGATAATGCTTCCAGGCCCACCGGCCGGTCTTCTCCGCAGACTCGGTAACGTTGCCGTTCTCATCTATCTTCGCGTTGACCAGGGATACATATCCGTTGTCTTCTTCCGGCTTTTCGTCGATGAGATCAAAGATTCTCTTCGCGCCGGCAAGCGCCATGACAATCGCGTTCAGCTGGGTCGACATCTGGTTGACCGGCATGGCAAATGACCTGTTCAGCGTCAGATACGATGCCAGACCTCCCAGCGTGAATCCGCCAAATCCCTTCAGCGCCAGCACACCGCCAAAGATCGCGCACAGAACATAACTGACATTGCCGATCTGGGCATTCAAAGGACCGATCGCATTGGAATAGCGAGATGCCTTATCCGCGGATTCAAACAGGTCTTCATTGAGCGCGTCAAACTGTGTCTGGTTCATCTTTTCATGGCTGAAAACCTTGACCACCTTCAATCCGTTCATCATCTCCTCGATGAATCCGTTCACAGAACCAAGACGCGTCTGCTGGGCGATGTAGTGCTTTCCTGAGGCGCCGGCTGCCCTGGCGGTAACAAACAGCGTAAGAGCCACCATTACCAGGGACAGGATCGTCAGGGGCCAGGACAGCATAAACATCGCAGACAGCGTTGTCACTACCGTGATGAGCGCATTGAACGTCTGCGTGATAGACTGGGAGATCATCTGTCTGAGCGTATCCACATCGTTCGTATAAACCGACATGATATCTCCGTGCGAATGGGTATCAAAATACGAGATCGGAAGACTCTCCATGTGGTCAAACAGATCCGTCCTGATGTCTCTCATGGTGCCCTGGGTGACATAGACCATGGTCAGATTCTGAATCAGCGAAGCCACTACGCCAACCGCATAGAAGAAGGCAACGCGTCCGATCGCTCCGGCCAGCGGTCCGAAGTCAGGATGATCAGACTTCAGAAGAGGCATGATATAACTGTCAATCAGCGTCCTCGTGAACAGCGTTCCCTGCAGATTCGCCAGAACCGATATCACGATGCATACAAGCACCAGAATGAACTGGAACCTGTACCGCTTCATCATATATCCGAGAATTCTGCCGAGCAGCTTCCAGGGATGCTCGAGCTTCGGCCGGGGACCCATCATCCCCCTGCGTTTTCCTCCTCTCATGGGAGGCACTCCTTTCCCGTTCGAACCGGTGGCAGGTGAATTGTTTCCGTTCGCGCTCATCCCATCTCACCTCCCTTGTCAAAATCACCCGTGCCCCTGATCTGGGACTCATAAACATCGCGGTAGATCTCATTGTTCCGAAGCAGCTCCTCGTGGCTTCCGATCCCGTCGATGTGCCCGTCCTCCATGACGATGATCCGGTCCGCATCCTGGACGGAGGAGATTCTCTGCGCGATGATCAGCTTTGTCGTACCCGGTATCCTATCCCGGAACGCCTGCCGGATCCTTGCATCCGTAGCGGTATCCACAGCGCTTGTGGAGTCATCCAGGATCAGGATCTTCGGATTCTTCAGCAATGCCCTTGCGATGCACAGCCTCTGTCTCTGGCCTCCGGATACATTGGTACCGCCCTGTTCGATATGAGCGTGGTATCCCTCCGGCAGCTTCTCTATGAATTCATCCGCACAGGCAAGGCGGCACGCCTCGATGCACTCTTCCTCGGTCGCATCAGGATTGCCCCATCTGAGGTTCTCCAGAATCGTTCCGGAAAACAGCACATTTTTCTGAAGGACGACCGCCACCTCCCGTCTGAGGGTATCCAGGTCATATTCTCTCACATCCCTTCCGCCGACATAGACCGCACCTTCCAGAACATCATACAGACGCGGGATCAGATTGACCAGGGAAGACTTGGAGGAGCCGGTGCCGCCGATGATCCCGATCGTTTCGCCGGAACGAATCTCAAGATTGATCTCATCAAGAACCGGTTTCTCTGCCGTTTCATTGTAAGAAAACGTCACATGCTCGAAACGGATCGACCCGTCCGGAACCACCATCACAGGATGCTCCGGATTCGTCAGCAGAACCTCCTCCTGCAGGACCTCGGAGATCCTCCGGATGCTTGCCTCGCTCATGGAAACGATGACGATGATAATGGACAGCATCATCAGGTTCATGAGAATCATCATGCTGTAGGTCAGCAGGCTCATCAGTTCACCGGTCGTCAGGTCGCCCACCGTGATCATCTTCGCGCCAAACCAGCTGACCAGAAGAATGGTGGCGTAAATCGCCCCCATCATGACCGGCATACTCGACACGACTGTTTTCTCAGCCCTCAGGAAAGCACGATACAGGTTTCCAACCGCGCCGCGAAATCTGGTCTTCTCATAGTCTTCCCGGACGAAAGACTTGACCACGCGGATCGCCGAAACATTCTCCTGCACGCTTTCATTCAGCTGGTCATACTTCTCAAACACTTCCCGGAAATACCTGGAAACCTTCCTGAGAATCACCACCAGGAAGATTCCGAGAAAGAGCACCACGATCATATAGATGCCCGTCAGCCGCGGGCTGACGACGAACGCCATCACGATCGCAATCACGAGTGACGTCGGCGCACGGAAGCCGATACGCAGAACCATCTGAAAGGAATTCTGGATATTTGTCACATCGGTTGTCATCCTTGTGATCAGGCCGCTCACGCCGAAATGATCGATATTGGCAAAAGAAAAACGCTGAATATGCTCAAACTGTGCCCTGCGGAGGTTGCGCGCCAGACCGGCGGACGCCCTTGCTCCGAAGAAGGCGCCTCCAAGTCCAAACAGAAGGCCTGCGGCAGCGGCGGCAAACATCCATCCCCCGATCTTCAGAATATGATTCATATTGCCGGAATTCACGCCTTTGTCTATGATCGATGCCATCAGAAGAGGGATCACCATCTCCATCATAACTTCACCGATCATACACAGCGGAGTCAGAACCGCCGGTGTTTTAAACTCTCCAACATGGGCAAGTATCGTTGAATAGATATTGCCTGCTCTTTTGTTCATGAACTGTTCGATCCTCCTGATCCTGTTCGAGACTATGTTCTTCCCATGCATATTACGCATTCTTCCCATAAAATTCAACCCTGCATCTTCCCTGGAAACGTTTTTCCTTTCATTGACAGCGAAACGCAAAATGAGTATAGTTATCGGGACAACACGAATCCGGGCAGGAAGCATATTAGGAGCATGCTATATGAAGTGGTCCGAGAAATGCATGATGGAACTGACGCACCGCAATCTGTTTGAGGATGATGATCATCGTGCGCGCTTCCGGGATCTGCTGGATTGCTACTGTGACGTCCCCTTTTTTTCAAAGGGCCTGTGTAAATGCATGTATCTGTCCGCATGGGATTCGATCCATTTTGCGGTGATGCTGGACGTCCTGAATGAGATGGTTCTTGAGCGGGACAACACCCTCCGTCTGATGAAGGACAACGGAATCGTTCTCGAGCGTGCTGCGGCAGACGAAGGCGACGCCGCCGCCGCTGCCATCATTCACCTCTCAAATCTGTTTCTGAATGATATCCCCTATGACCGTTCCGCCCTGAAGGAGCTTGAGGTAGATGAGCCGGAGGCTGCCTACACGATCAAGCGCGCGCTCCTCGCCTCGCAGTGTATCGATGACCTGCCTCCGGTTCGCGAACTCCCCGGCCGCTGATCGCCGCCGTCTGGTCTGTTTCGAAGAAAACATAATAATCCGTGACAGGATCCGCGCATTACAGCCGGGGCAAAAGTACCTTTTGTCCCCGGCTGTAATTCTGTCTGTCAGGCTGACAGCATCTTCTTTGCTCCGGCTGCTGCGAGATCAGGCTGACAGCATCCTCCTTGCTCCGGCTGCTGCGAGATCAGGCAGACAGCATTCTCTTCGCTCCGCCCAGCAGGGACAGATACATAAAATATGCCACGATCTCACAGACAGAGATAACGATGGTGAAGATGCCGTTCAGGAGGAACGGAAGCGCAACAAATGTAGTGACAATCGTCAGGATGATCGCAACAACAAACACGCCCAGGATTAATCTCGCCAGGGTATCCGCCCTCTCATAAATATCGTTATTCTTTAACTCCGCAGCCAGATTGCTGATTCCGTTGATGCAGAACCAGAAGACCAGAATCTCGCTGACCCGTCCTACGATGGCTGCGATACTGGAAACAATCACATTCCCGGAGAAAATGGCACCGACGATGCTGCAGATGATACCCACCAGGATAAAGATCAGAGCAGTCTTAAATGCCGGCTCGTCATGCGAAGCGTTGCTGACTCCAATGATGTTTATGAGAAAGCTGGCCAGCATCAGAAGCGTTGTAACCGCAAGAAACAGGCCTCCGCCGATCGCAAACCCGGTTCCGAGTCCTCCGTTGCCGGTTGCAGCCGCGCCTGCGCCGGCCAGTACAACAGCGGCACTTACAATACCGAGAATCGCTGCGATCAGCGAAAGAATCTCCGCCAGATAGATTCTGCTTACTCCTTTGTATGCATTCGGAAATCTCATCGTTAAAACTCCTTTCCTTACAATCAATCAGATCTCTCTGATTCTCCCATTAGCAGTACTTCCTGATAAACCGAATAATTCTAGCACGTTAAAGTGCTGAAGTCAATGTATAAACGACTTCATAGAAAAAAGAAGTCTTCCGCCTAAAAGCCCTGTGTCTGTCATAAAGTGGTCAGGGTGTGACCTGTAACGCGCGGGCAGGATCAAGCACGGCAAGCATCTGCCGGAACTGTTCTTCCATTCCGCGAAGGAGTTTGATCTGCACCCTTGCGCGGTCAAGGTTCTGTCCCTCCCTGTCTGTGCGATAATAGCGGTCGCCTTCCAGATAGTCTGTCAGGAAACGGATCGCCTGTTCGAGCGTGATAATCCTCGCGCCCCAGGCCAGCGAATGCAGCTCTCTCTCCTCAAAGATCGCTCCGGATCCCTTCAGGAATCCCTCTGCGTAGGCTTCATACAAAGAAAAGTCGAATTCCACCCTGTCGAGGTCCGGTTCGTCCTCCAGATTATGATTGGCGCCAAACCGGATCGAATCTCCGAAATCATAAGCGGCCAGTCCGGGCATCACCGTATCCAGGTCGATCACACAGAGCGGACGTCCCGTTTCCCTGTCAAACAGGACGTTGTTCAGCTTGGAGTCATTGTGCGTTACGCTTCGCCGGAGCAGGCCGCTGTGGATCTGATCTGTAAGGATACTGCACACAGAGCTTCTGCTCCGGATCTCTTCGATCTCTTTCGATACCCCCGCAGCCCTTCCGGCCATATCCTTTCTGACCGCTTCTTCAAAACGTTGATACCGTTTCGGCGTGTTGTGAAAATCAGGGATCGTCTCAGTCAGGCCGGAGAGATCAAAGTCCTTCAGAAGATACTGAAAATGACCGAACGCTTCTCCGGACGATGCGAAAAGCGCCGGCGTGCCGGCGATCTCATAGCTCATGGATCCGTGAATAAACAGGGAGAGTCTCCAGACATCACCGTTGCTGTCCCTGGCATAAGGCTTCCCGTCCTTTGCCGGAAATACGGTCAGGACTTCTCTGAAAGGATCCCCTCCTGTCTCCCGCACTGCCCGATGCAGATACTGCGTGATCCTCCAGACGTTTTCCGCCACCTCTTCCGGATGGACAAAGACACTGCGGTTGATCCGCTGCAGGATATAACGGGAATCCTGTCCGGGCAGCCCGCGGTCACCGTCCCCTCTCTCCAGCAGATAGGTGTCGTTGATATGACCGTTTCCGTACCTCCGGATCCATTCATATTCCGGTATGCCAAAAGATGAGATCACTTCCCTGATCTCATCCGGCTGTATATCCTGCTTTTCCGCCGCAGTGGGCTGTTTCTCCTGTTTTTCCTCCGCAGTGAATGGATGCATAGCATATCGCTCTCCATGACAGGTCTGCCAGAAACAGTCCCGGTTATCCGGCTCTGACAGAATCCGTGCTTCCTCAGGCAAGGCACCGGATACGGGACTTCCGGATCCGGTGCCTTAAAGGTACTGTAACAGTTTTTCCGATTCTAAGATAACGCCAGTATCCTGTTACTCGATATAGCTGAGAATGTCCAGGGGTTCACAGAATGTGACCTTGCATTTTCCGTTTGTCTTTTTGTAGATGTCCACTACATACACGTCTTTTTCTCCGAGCGCGATTCCGGAACATAAAAACCTGTAATTCTTTCCCGCTACGATCTGTGTACCCAGAAGCGCGATCGGACGAAGATCAACTCCTACATACTTCTTTGTGCCCTTATTGAAAACATCACGTGCTTCCTTCGACAATGCGGCGGGTTTGTTTTTGACAACACAAATATCCTTTGAGGAATATTCAGAGGTCTCATCCGATTTTGTCTTTATATCGCTGACCTTTATCTTATTGATGAATTCAACGGAAATCTTTTTCTTTTCGTTTTTCAGTACACACATGAGATACCAGGCTTTGGCAGGCTTTTTTGTAACAGTTGTGCCCTGGCATAAATACAAGTACGCCGAACCGATTGATTTTTCATGTCCCTTCATTACAACCGCTACCGGCTTGTAGGATACACCTGTCAATCCCTTAACCGCTTTATTGAACATCTTTTCCTGTCCGGAAGTCAGGAAAGAATACCTGGCTTTACTCACGCTCCATCCCCCGCTTTTTGCGTCAAAAACCGGTACTGTGGTGATAACAGCCATAAGCAGCAG
>CAJOQO010000023.1 GCA_905236545.1 uncultured Lachnospiraceae bacterium | reverse complement strand
GGCAATCAGCTGGTTGATCTCCTGCAGTTTTTCCTGATATTCTCTCTTGTCCATTCTGTTACCCCGTAATCTATCTATCTATCTATCTATCAATTATTTATTATAATTATTCAGCACAGCGAAGAACGCGAAGTGTTCTGAGCAATGGGGGTGCTGAATCGTTACGATTTCTTTACCGGTCTTTCTGTATCCTCTGCCGGCCGGATCCTAAAAATTCTCATCCAGCAGCTCCTCGTCCGAATTGTGCGCAATCTTTCTTCCCTTGCCGGGTACCGAAAAGACGCCGGCTTCCCTCCAGGTATGCACCGAAAGCAGCACAAGAACCGGAAGGATCTCCAGCCGTCCCGCAATCATGTCAAAGATCAGGATACAGGTGGAAAATGCGCTGTATCCGCTGTAATTCCGTACCGGTCCGACCTTCGAAAGTCCGGGACCGATGTTATTCAGCGTTGCCACAACAGCAGTAAAGTTCGTTTCCAGATCAAACCCGTCAATCGAGATCAGCAGGATGCTGGCCGCCATCACAAAGAAATACGCTACGATAAACACATTGATGCCGCGAAGAACCGAATGCTCCAGCGGCTTCCCGTCATACTTGATCTTGCGCACATTTTTCGGGTGAATCGCATTGTCCAGCTCCTTGACGACCGTCTTGAAGGCAACCTGGATACGCGACACCTTCATCCCGCCGCCGGTAGAGCCTGCGCAGGCTCCGCAGAACATCAGAAGGATAAGCACCCATTTACTGAAAGAAGGCCAGAGGTCAAAGTCCGTCGTGGAGTACCCGGTGGTCGTAATGATCGAGCCAACCTGGAACGCCGCGTCCTTAAGCGCCAGCAGGGTGTTCGGATACATATGATGGATCGAAACCGTGATCAGGGCGATGGCAATGCCGATAATCGAAAAGTACGTAACCGCCTCCGACACCTTCAGCACATCCTTAACACGTCCGGTCACGATCAGATAGTAGACGGAAAAGTTCGTTCCGAACAGGATCATAAAGATCGTGATCACAACCTGCTGCGGAATCGAATAGTTCGCGAGTCCCGAATTCAGAACCGCGAAGCCGCCCGTCCCGGCCGTTCCGAAGGTCAGGCACAGGTTGTCAAACAGCGGCATCCCCAGAATCATCAGGATCACCGCTTCCATCGCCGTCAGGGCAAAATACATTTTATAAAGAATACTTGCCGTCTGCCCCGCCTTCGGGACCATCTTCTTCACGCTCGGTCCGGGGCTCTCCGCCTTCATCAGATACATGGTGCTGCCGCCGGCCGCCAGCGGGATAACCGCCATGACGAAAACCAGGATTCCCATTCCGCCGACCCAGTGGGTAAATGACCTCCAGAACAGCAGCCAGTGAGGCAGCGCTTCGACATCCGACAGGATCGAAGCTCCCGTCGTCGTGAATCCCGACGCGGTCTCAAAGACAGCGTCAAACATATTCGGAATATAACCGGACAGGCGGAACGGAAGCGCTCCGAGGATACTGTACAGAAAACAGACCAGTGCGCAGATCACGCTGCCCTCCCGGGCATAGATCCGCCGGATCTTCGGGCGGCTCACAAGAACCATGATGGCTCCGACCGAGAGGCATATGCCCATGGATGCCACCAGCCAGATCGCGTCCTGTTCCCCGTAGATCAGCGCAACGATCCCGGAGGGGGACATAAAAGCGGCTTCAAACATCAGCATCCATCCAAGGATGCGGAAGATCATCGCGTAATTCATTTTCCGTCACCCCTGTCAGTTGAAAACGTCGCCTATGTCATTGACGCCCTTGAGCGTAGTGATGATCAGTACGGTATCCCCAAGCTTGATCACATCCCGGCCGCGGGGAAGAATAAACCGGCCGTTGCGATAGATCGCGCCTACCAGTACGCCCGGCTTGAGCGACAGCTCGCTCAGCGGCACCTCCTGCCTGGTAAAGTTATCACGGATCATGAATTCCAGCGCTTCCGCCTGATCATCCATGATGCGGTGCAGAGTCTCGATATTGCTTCCGAAGGAGTTCTGCATCGCCCGTACATACTGCACGATCAGCTCTGCCGTAATATTCTTCGGAGAGATCATCGTATCCAGATTCAGACTCTCGAACACCTCCTCAAAGGCAACCCGGTTCACCTTCGTGATGATCTTGCGGACGCCGCAGGTCTTTGCGTACAGGGACAGAACCACATTCTCCTCATCGATTCCGGTCAGGCACACGACGCCCTCTGTATACCGGATGCCTTCTTCATCGAGCAGCTCCTTGTCCGTCCCGTCTCCATGGATGATCGTCGCCTTCGGGATCCTCTCCGCCAGCTCCTCGCAGCGCTTCAGATCCTTTTCCAGAACCTTGACCTGGATCCCTGTATTCAGCAGCATCCTTGCCAGATACAGCGCCACGTCGCCGCCGCCGATGATCATGACATTCCGCACCGCATGCGTCTCCAGTCCGATCTTCGAGAAGAATCTCTCCTGCTCCTCCAGCGGCGCCACGATGGAGATAACGTCTCCCGCCTTCAAAACCGTGTTGCCCTGCGGGATGGTCATGCTTCCCTCCCGCTCCAGCGTACAGACCAGAACGTTGCAGGCCAGCTTTTCATGCATGGAATACAGGTCCAGTCCGTCCAGGATCGATCCCTGCGGGATGCGGAAATGCAAAAGCTCCACCTTTCCCTTGGCGAAGGTGTTGATCTCTATCGCCGACGGGAACCGGAGCACGCGGGCCGCCTCCTGCGCGGAAGCAAATTCCTGGTTGATCACCAGGGCCAGGCCCAGCTCGTCTTTGATAAAATTCACCGCCCGGTTATACTCCGGATTATGTACCCTGGCGATGGTCTGGCAATTACCGGCCTTGCGCGCGAGCAGGCAGACAAACAGGTTCAGCTCGTCGTGGCCCGTCGCCGCGATCACCAGATCGGCATGCTCGATATCCGCCTCCTGAAGGATCGTATAACTGGCGCCATTACCGCTCAGGCCCATCACGTCATATCTGTCACAGATCTGTTCCACAACATTATCATGGCGGTCGATCACCGTTATGTCATGTCCTTCCCGGCTCAGGTCGGCCACCAGGGTTTCTCCAACCTTTCCGCCACCAACAATTATTATTTTCATACTCTGCTTCCTCCAGCCGTGAACGATACCACTAATATATCACGTTCATTTCGAAGTCGCAATGAAGTCCCGCCCGGTTGCAGGCGCAGTTCCAAGTCATATCCTGACCACCTTTTCTGACAGCGGCAGGGGTTCTGACACAAGCCGCCCCTGATCACCAGTCGGCAGCCGCAGGGGTTCCTGAGCGGCCGCACATAAAACGGCCGGCGGTTTGCTCCGTCGGCCGTCTGTTACCTATATGAAATTGTTCATCAAATGATCGGAGTACCAATCCCTGCTTCTTTATATCTTAAGGTGCTGCCTTTCACAGCGCCGCTCTAAAATTAATAGCATCTATTATATATATCAATAGCAACTATGTACTTTTAGGATTTCAGATATCTTTCTTCCTGGATATCATATCCCGTTCCCCTTTCTCGTCAGGGACGGTATCAGAATTCAGAAAACCTCGCTTTCATGAATGATTGTAAATGCTTACCAGTTACAAACGCTTCACTTATCGATCTCGCTTCTCGGGCTTCCCTGAGCCCTCTGGCAGATAATCCGGTCAATATGACAAGCTTCAGGTGCTTCTCTGGATATCCAAAACGCTCCGATCACAAACCGTAATGTCGATTCTTCGGGATATTCCTATCGGAAGACTTTCGTGCAGGGACCTTCCGCTCTGCCTTTGTCATACTGACACATCTCGTTCGGTTCTTTCAAAACTACCAATGGACCGGCCCCCCTTCCTTTTATTCTCAAGTCTTCTGTTTGTTGAGATACAAATGATTTACTTGATGAAACAAGCTTAGCAGAGTATTTTCCCTTTGTCAACCCTGTTTTTAAAAAATAATTTCAAGATTTCTTGAGTTGATGTCTTAATTGCATCTACTGCATCTCATTTTCCGACAATTGCCGGCTGCATCGCGGGCAGCCCTGCCCCATAAAGCACTGGGTTACAGGGCACACCCTGATCACTTCACGACAGACACAGGGCTTCTGAGCCGCGGACTTTGGACCGGTTATAATTGATCAGGCATCCGTCCGCGATGATCCGGCGCTCATGGTCTGTCATATCCCCCAGCGTCATCCACACGGTCCGGAATGTACCGCCGGAAGCCGCGAAGCCCATGATCTTCTCCCGCTTCTCCAGCACTGCAGCGCGGATATCCGGAAGGAGGATCCAGTCCCCGTTTCCAAACGGCAGCGCGCCCTCCTCGATCAGCAGCGGCAGCATCCCCCAGTTGATCAGATTCGAACGATAACGCTTCGTCGCGTACTGGAAGGCGATGTTCGCCCATCCGCCCAGAACCTTCTGGCAGGAAGCCGCCTGCTCCCTGGCGGAGCCGTCGCCCGGCTTTACCGCGAAGATCACGGAGCCGATGCCCAGCTTCTTCGCATCCGTCTTCTCCGGCACAAGTCCCGGAAGCTTTTCATCCATAAGGTCAAACATCTGCCGGAGCTGCTCCGGAAGCGCCGGTCCCTCCTCCGGCCCCGTCTGGCCGCCGGTTTCGCCGGAAGCCGGCGCATTTTCCCCGCGTGTATCTTCCGCGTTCCGAAGCGCCTCCACCGGGTCACGTCCTTCCTCGATCGCCCTCTGCGCCAGGTGCACCTGTTTCGCGCGCTCCACATAAGCCGGATCCTTGCGCGAAAGCGTAAACTCCGCCAGCCCCAGAGGATTGCTGCGGTAAGAGCTCGTCTCTCCGGAGGGGATCAGCTCATCCGTCGTCGTCACCGGGTCATGGATCTCGCTGACCACACGCAGCAGCAGATGCTCCGGAAGGGGCGGCATGAGAGGCCAGTCCTTGATATTCGGCCCGAATACCAGCTCTTCCTCCGGGTGCGCCTCGCCATTCGAGTCATAGACACGGTTCTCGTAGATCGTCCGGTCAAAGAAGTATGCCGGATGGGAAAACTCCGCGTCCACCTGCGTCGCCGCGGTCAGGAAGCCTTTATTCGCAGCAGTGGCCGCGATCGAACGCGCATCCATCAGCGCCACCGACGCGATCTGCCCGTTCTGCACCTTCGACCCCTCCCTGTTCGGGAAGTTTCTCGTCGAATGGCGGATGGAAAATGCGCCGTTCGCCGGTGTGTCGCCCGCGCCGAAGCACGGCCCGCAGAACGCGGTCTTCACCACGGCGCCCGCCTCGATCAGGTCGGCAAACTTGCCGTTCTTCACGAGCTCCATGTATACCGGCATCGAGGCCGGGTAGACGCTCAGCGTAAATGCATCCGCTCCGATGCTTCCTCCCTTCAGGATGTCCGCGGCAGCGCAGAGATTCTCAAATCCGCCGCCCGCGCATCCCGCGATGATCCCCTGGTCGCAGTACAGCTTTCCGTCCCTGACCCTGCTGCGCAGAGAATAATCGATCTGATCGCCGAAGGAAACCTTCGCCCGCTTTTCCACCTCATCCAGCACATCACCGAGATTCTGCTGGACCTCCTCGATGGGATAAACATTGCTCGGATGGAACGGCATCGCGATCATCGGACGGATCTGGTCCAGGTCCACCTCGATACAGCCGTCATACCAGGCGCAGGAGGCAGGGGTGAGTTCCTGGTAATCGCCGGCCCGTCCGTGGATCTCATAGAAATTGCGGATCTCGTCATCGGTCTGCCAGATCGAGCTCAGGCAGGTGGTCTCCGTGGTCATGACGTCCACGCCGATCCGGTAGTCCGCGCTCAGGTTCGCGACGCCCGGGCCTACGAACTCCATCACCTTATTCTTAACGTATCCCTGATCAAAGACAGCACCGATAATCGCCAGCGCAACGTCCTGCGGGCCTACGCCCGGAGCCGGAGAACCCTTCAGGTAAACCGCGACCACCCCCGGCATGTCCACATCCCAGGTCTGTCCCAGCAGCTGCTTGACCAGCTCGCCGCCGCCCTCTCCGACCGCCATTGTTCCCAGCGCGCCGTAGCGGGTATGGGAATCCGAGCCGAGGATCATGCCGCCGCATTCCGCCAGCATCTCCCGCGCAAACTGGTGAATCACCGCCTGATGGGGCGGAACGTAGATCCCGCCGTACTTCTTCGCGGCGGACAGCCCGAACATATGGTCATCCTCATTGATCGTCCCGCCGACCGCACACAGGGAATTGTGGCAGTTGGTCAGAACATACGGGATCGGGAACCGCTCCAGGCCCGACGCGCGGGCAGTCTGAATGATCCCCACATAGGTAATGTCATGGCTGGTCATTTTATCAAAATGAATCTGCAGCTTTTCGTCATCTCCGGACTTGTTGTGAGCATGCAGAATCGACCAGGCAATCGTTCCCCGCCGCGCCGTTGACACGGAACAGGATACGCCCTCCATCGCGAGGCGGGCCTCAGCGTCCTCATTGTCCGGGATCAGCTGAACCCCATCGATCAGATACACACCGCTGTCATATAATTTCATCTTTACGCGAACCCTCCGCTCTTTTCATCATACATACCGGCGCACCGTCTCCCTGTCAGGAACGGCAGCGTTCCTGATCCGGGCCGGCCGCCCGGTGCAGCACCCGTACAAAGGCAAAACACGTTCTCCATAATACAGGGGCACCCGCCCCGCATCGGCCGGATGCCCCTGCATACGATCTCAGAAGCTGTACCGAATGAACCAGGTCATTCTGCTGCAGCTCCTTCATCGGTTATCCTGAACGGATCTTCTTATCTGGTTGCCAGCGTGGAAGCCGCGCCCTCGGAACCAAGGACATCCTTGATCTTGTGCGCAACGATATCCTGCACGTTCTTGCGGCCGACCTTCAGATATCCGCGCGGATCAAAGATAGACGGATCCTTCACGAAGGTCTCACGGATGCCGGCTGTCATGCCGAGGCGAAGGTCAGAGTCGATGTTGATCTTGCAGACCGCGCTGCGCGCCGCCTGGCGAAGCTGATCCTCCGGAACGCCGATGGCATCCTGCAGAGCGCCGCCGTTCGCGTTGATGATCCTGACATATTCCTGCGGAACAGAGGACGCACCGTGGAGAACGATCGGGAAGCCCGGAAGCCTCTTCGTAACCTCATCGAGGATGTCGAAGCGAAGCTGCGGCTTCGTGCCCGGCTTAAACTTATAAGCGCCGTGGCTGGTTCCGATCGCGATCGCCAGAGAGTCAACGCCGGTCTTGTTGACGAACTCTTCGACATCGTCCGGGTTCGTGTAGGAGGAATCCTCAGCGGAAACATTGACATCATCCTCAACACCCGCCAGCGTTCCAAGCTCAGCCTCAACGACAACGCCGTGCGCATGCGCATACTCAACGACCTTGCTGGTGATCTCGATGTTCTTCTCGAACGCTTCACCGGAAGCATCGATCATAACGGAAGTGAAACCGTTGTCAATGCAGTCCTTGCAGGTCTCGAAGTCCGGGCCGTGATCCAGATGCAGCGCAACCGGAAGATCCGGATACAGAGCAAGCGCGCCCTCAACCAGCTTTACCAGATAGACGGAGTTCGCGTAAGCGCGGGCACCCTTGGACGCCTGAAGGATGATCGGAGAATCGAGCTGATGCGCAGCCTCGGTGATCCCCTGAACAATCTCCATGTTGTTGATGTTGAAAGCGCCGATTGCATAGCCGCCTTCGTATGCCTTCTTGAACATCTCAGTCGTGGTAACTAAT
>CAJOQO010000022.1 GCA_905236545.1 uncultured Lachnospiraceae bacterium | reverse complement strand
CTGGGCACGGCGTGCTACGTCAAGGGCGCGCAGCAGGTGATCGACAAGTTCCAGGAGGAGCTGGGCATCGCGCCGGGACAGACCACCAAGGACGGCATGTTCACACTGGACGCTCTGCGCTGCATCGGCGCCTGCGGCATCGCCCCGGCCGTCAGCATCAACGGAAAGGTGTATCCGAAGATGGAAGTCAGCCAGGTTCCGAAGGTCATCACTGATCTGAGGGAGGAATACAAAAAGAAGGAGGGTGCAAGCGCATGATCCAGTCCGTTGACAATCTGAACGAGCAAATTGCGTCATGTTCCAAGTGTCTGGAAGACAAGCTCTCCGGCAAAGACGGAAAACGTCATATCGTGCTTTGCGGCGGTACAGGCTGCCTGTCCAGCAATTCCGCAGAGATCCGCGAGCGTTTTGTTGAGCTTCTGAAGGAAAAAGGCCTGGAAGACAAAGCCACCGTCAATCAGGTGGGATGCTTCGGCTTCTGCTCCCAGGGTCCGTTCGTCAAGATCTTCCCGGAAGATACCCTGTATCGTATGGTCTCGATCGACGATGTGGATGAGATCATCGAGTCCGATATCAGGGGCGGTGTTGTGGTAGAACGTCTTCTGTATGAAGATCCCGCGACGCACAAGAAGATCTCCAAGCAGGACGAGATTACATTCTACAAGAAGCAGCGTCGTGTCGCGCTGCATGGCTGCGGCGTCATTGATCCCGAGGATATCAAGGAAGCGATGGGCATGGGCGCATTCCAGGGCCTGAAGCGCGCGCTCAGCATGAGCCGCCAGGAGGTCATCGACGAAGTGCTTGCCTCCGGTATCCGCGGACGCGGCGGCGCGGGCTTCCCGACCGGCAGAAAGTGGCAGTTTGCGTACAACTCCCAGAGCGATGAGAAGTATGTGGTCTGCAACGGTGACGAGGGTGATCCGGGCGCGTTCATGGATCGTTCCATCCTTGAGGGCAATCCTCTTGGCGTCATCGAGGGTATGATGATCGCCGGTTACGCCATCGGTGCTCAGAACGGTTATTTCTATGTACGTGCGGAGTATCCGACAGCGGTCATGCGTCTGCGCAAGGCGATCGCCCAGGCGAGAGAGATCGGCCTCCTCGGCAAGAACATCCTCGGCACGGACTTCAGCTTCGACTGCCATCTGAGACTCGGCGCCGGCGCATTTGTCTGCGGTGAGGAAACCGCCCTTCTGAACTCGATCGAGGGTAAGAGAGGCATGCCCCGTCCCCGTCCGCCTTTCCCGGCTGTGAAGGGTCTGTGGGGTCAGCCGACCATCATCAACAACGTTGAGACACTGGCCTGCGTACCGTTCATCCTGCGCGAGGGCGCACAGGAGTTCGCAAGCGTCGGAACCGAGCGCTCCAAGGGCACCAAGGTGTTCGCGCTGGGCGGCAAGATCAACAACGTCGGCCTGGTCGAGGTTCCCATGGGAACGACGCTGCGCGAGCTGATCTATGATATCGGCGGCGGAATCCCGAACGGCAAGAAGTTCAAGGCGATTCAGACCGGCGGTCCTTCCGGCGGATGTCTGACCGAAGAGTTCCTGGATGAGCCGATCGATTTCGACAATCTGGTCGCGAAGGGCTCCATGATGGGCTCCGGCGGCGCGATCGTCATGGACGAAGACAACTGCATGGTTGACGTCGCGAAGTTCTACATGGAATTCATCTGCGACGAGTCCTGCGGAAAGTGCTCTCCCTGCCGGATCGGAACCAAGCGTATCCTTGAGATCCTGACCCGCATCACCGAGGGCAAGGGCACCATGAAGGATCTGGAAGAGCTGGATGAGCTGAGCGATACCGTCAAGACCAACTCGCTCTGCGCGCTGGGCCAGACCGCTGCCAACCCCATTACTTCCACGCTGTCGCATTTCAGGGATGAGTATCTTGCCCATATCGTGGACAAGAAGTGCCCGGCGCATGTGTGCAAGAACCTGATGGAATACCATATTGATCCGGATAAGTGTATCGGCTGCGGCATGTGCAGCAGAGCATGTCCTGCAGACTGCATCCACGCGTCGGATTACACCGCCCCCGGCCACAAGAAGCCGTCGTTAATGATCGATACTGATAAGTGCGTGAAGTGCGGCACCTGCATCAGTACATGCCGCTTCAAGGCTATCGAGAAGCGCTAAGGGAGGTGCATGGGAATGATTAATATTAAGATTGAAGGAATTGCTTACGAGGTCAAGGAAGGGATGACGATCCTCGAGGCCGCGAAGGCCTGCGGATATGAGATCCCGTCCCTGTGCGCATTTAATCATGGCGAGTGCAATCAGGGCTCCTGCCGTGCATGTCTCGTCGAGGCGACCGGCGCGCGCGGACTGGTAGCCAGCTGCGTTTATCCGGTCAGCGAGGGCATGGAGATCCGCATCTCCTCCCCGAAGGCTGTTGAAGCCCGCCGCCGCAGTGTCGAGCTGCTTCTCTCCAACCACAACAAGAACTGCCAGCAGTGCGACAAGAACGGACAGTGTGAACTGCTTCATGTTGCCCAGCTTGTCGGCGCAAGAGACGACGCGTTCAACGGCGCGCACTCAGAGGTCTTTATCGACCGCCTGGCTCCGGCCCTGGTTCGTGACACCAGCAAATGCATCCTCTGCGGACGCTGCGTGGCGCGCTGCCAGAATGCGCACGGTCTTGGTATCCTCGGGTTTGAGAACCGTGGATTCAGCACCATCGTTTCTCCGGCGCAGAACCGCAGCTTTGCGGATTCGCCCTGTATCCAGTGCGGACAGTGCGTCAATGTCTGTCCGACCGGCGCTCTGATGGAGCACTCCGAGATCGACAAGATCGATGCGGCCTTCAAGGCCGGCAAGCACGTGATCGCCCAGGCTGCTCCCGCAGTCCGCGCGGCGCTCGGCGAAGAGTTCGGTTATCCGATCGGAACGCCTGTCACCGGTAAGATGGCGGCCGCGATGCGCAGACTCGGCTTCGAGCGTGTCTACGATGTCAACTTCGGCGCCGACCTTACCATCATGGAAGAGGGAACGGAGCTTCTGCACCGCCTGACTGAAGGCGGAACGCTTCCGATGATCACCTCCTGCTCTCCGGGCTGGGTGAACTACGCGGAGTACAACTACGCAGACCTGCTTCCGCATCTGTCAACCTGCAAGTCCCCGCACCAGATGCAGGGCGCGATCATCAAGTCCTGGTGGGCGCAGCAGCATAACGTGGATCCGAAGGATGTCTTCGTTGTCTCCGTCATGCCTTGCGTCGCCAAGAAGTTTGAGAAGGATCGTGACCAGCTGAAGGTGGACGGCATCGCGGATGTGGATGCTGTCATCACCACCCGTGAGCTTGCGCGCATGATCCGCCGCAGCGGTATCATGTTCAACCGTCTTCCGGAGGAAGGCTGGGACGCGGACATCATGGGCGATTACTCCGGCGCGGGCGTCATCTTCGGCGTCACCGGCGGCGTGATGGAAGCTGCTCTGAGAACGGTCTACTTCAAGCTGACCGGCAAAGAGCATGAGCCGATCAAGTTCACCGCGGTACGCGGCCACGATGCCGGCATCCGTGAGGCCTCCATCGATATCGACGGAACGACCGTGAATGTCGCGATCGCTTCCGGCATGAAGAGCGCGAAGGTTCTTCTGGATGAGATCCGGGAAGGCAAGAGCAAATATCAGTTCATCGAGATCATGGGCTGCCCGGGCGGCTGCATCAACGGCGGCGGCCAGCCTTACGTCCGTCCGAGCCTGCTTCCGGACGAGGATGACGATATCCTTGACACCTACAAGGAGAAGCGTGCGAAGGCACTGTACTCCGAGGATGAGCGTCAGACCGTCCGCCAGAGCCACAACAACCCGCAGATCGTCGAGCTCTATGCCAGGTTCCTTGGCGAGCCGAACGGTCATCTGGCTCATAAGCTTCTGCACACTTCCTACGCGGGAAGGGTCGGATTCAACGAAGTCTCATAACAGGAATTCCTGGAGAGAAGTCTCATAACAGGTATTTCCGGAGATAAGAAGCTGTTCAGAAAGAACGATTCACTTCCAACAGAAGGAAAAGGGATTCTGAGACAGAACATGAAGAAACTCCGCCGGGAGGAAGATCCCGGCGGAGTTTTTCTATGGCTCCGGCCAATTGTGCAATTGTGCCACCGGCAAGACTGCGCGCCTGCTGCATCCGGGCAAGACTGAGCGCCTGTTGCATCCGGGCAAGACTGCGCGCCTGCTGCATCCGACGAAGCTGACGGCCGCCGGCGGCTATTCTTTTTTCCCCGTATTCCGGATCACAAAGTCCTTCCGCACCTTCTTTGCTTCATACAGCTCCGCATCCGCCAGCGCGGTGAGTTTTTCCCAGTCCTTCAGGTTGCGGACGCTGCCCACGGCGATACCGGCCGACATCTCCACAAAGTAAGGCTTATCCGATTTCTTATTATAAGCATCGCACAGTACATGGATCCGGTCAACCTGCCTCCTGAGCTCCTCCAGAGGCAGACCGACGCTGCAGGACATGAATTCGTCCCCGCCGATCCTGCTGATCACCCGGTCTTCCTTCTCCGCTCCTTCTCCAATCGCCTTTCGCAGAATGTCCGCAGAGGCCTGGAGCGCTTCATCCCCGGCATGATGTCCGAAGCAGTCGTTGATCTGCTTCAGATGATCCAGATCCGCCATAATAACGCCCGCTCTGCGGGAGGTCTTTCCCATCATCTTCTCGCGGACGCTGTACATCCCGGCCCGGTTGTAAAGACCCGTCAGGGAATCCGTCCTGGCAATCGAACGCAGCTCCTCACTGTACTGCATCTGCCTTGCCCACAGATCCATATACCGGAGGCTGGTTCCGATATCCAGAGACAGCACGTAGTAAAAATCAATCTTTTCCGGCTCGATCAGCGCGTTCAGCACGCCATACTGGTATTCCTCGTCAAACAGGAGAAATGTCATGTAGCTGCCGGGCTTCCGGACATCTGCCATGTCCGTATAGCCCTCCTTATACAGAACCGGGGCTTCATCCCAGTCATAGCCTTCGTACGTCTTCCCATCCTGCTTCATACACACATGAACCTTTTCCGGGAAATCCGGAATCGTACCCGGCTTAACCCGAAGCGGGTGCTCAAACAGACAGAGGTAGGAAGCGGATGTCTCCAGATAAGCCATGAAAGAACCGATCGACGCAAAAAACTGTTTGGGATCTTCCACACTCAGCAGCATCTCCCGGTTCATCAGGGAGCCGATCCAGGAATTGTGCTGATACTCTCTGCTCCGGTAGATGCTCTGGACAAGCTCCTCCTGGTCATTCTGCTCCGATGCCTCCTGCGCATCCGCCTTCTGCGCGCAGCCGCACGAACACCGGCAGATGAAAGGGACAGGGATCCGCCTGGAATGCGCCTTCTCCCCCCGCAGCATCTTCAGCGCACTCTCCACGGCGATCCGGGAAAATGCATCGTAGTCCTGCCGCGCGGTGGTGAGCGGCGGATCCATATACTTCGCCATCATCATGTCGTCAAACCCGGTAACGGCGATATCCCTGCCCACCTTCAGGCCGCGCGCTTCGCACACACGGTAGATTGCCACAGTCATCTCATCATTTGCGGAAACGATCGCTTCCAGATCAGGTGCCCGGTCCAGCAGCTCTTCCACGCTCCGGTCCACATGCTCCGAATAATCACCCTGCGCGATGTACTCCTCCCGGAAGGGAATCCCATGCCTGTGGAGCATGCTCCTGTAGCCTTCGAAACGCTCCTGCGCATCCTTGTTATTCTTCGGTCCTGACACATAGCCGATTCTGGTCATCCCATGCACCGTGATCAGATGCTCCACACATCTGGCAAGTCCCGCCATATTATCCGCGATCAGGCTGATCCCGTTCCGCAGCTCGCGGTCTGTCTCCATCAGAATCAGGGGAATCGCAGGTGTATGGCGGAGAAACTCATCGAGCGGAATATTGTTCTGGTAGATCGAGAGCGTACCGGCAGAGACGATAAGAAGATCCAGATTCTCGTACTCCGAATAACCGCACAAAGATGCATACTGGTAGTCGAACAGATTAGACCGCATCACAAAATCCTTCATGAAGCTCGCGCTTTCCGTGCCCAGAAAAACCTGCAGCTCCACGTCTTCCTCACGAAGCAGATTCCATATCGTATGTACCAGACGGCCCGGATGGTCCGTGTGGTAGTTTCCGACCACGAATCCGATCCGTTTTTTTCTGTTTTCCATCCAATCCCCTTGTTACGGTCCACGGTTCCTTTCCCACAGGCCATGAACGATAACATTCCTTTCCTGATATCAGAAAAAAGGTGCAGCCCTCTGCACCTTTATCCTGTCTTTCCTGTCTTTCCTGCCGTTCCGGTTTTTCTTTCCCGGCAGTCTCAGCCATTACCGGAGCTTCCTTCCGGTCAGGCTTCCTCCTGACCGCCATTGATCCCGAAGGAAATCAGGCTGATACCCACCATGATGATGGCAACACCGATCAGTACTCCCTCAAGAACAGCAGCGAAGCCCGGATGCAGCAGAGAGATGATACCCAGGATCACGCAGAGGATTCCCACGATCAGGCTGAGGAACCACATGCTGTTTTCTTTTCTTGTCTTGATTCCAATCACGATCTGCGACACGCCTTCCACAAGGAAGAATACCGACAGAAGGATGACCAGAAGCGAACCGAACACGAGGGAACTCTCACCGCGAACCACAGCGATGATACCAATGATCACAGCCAGGATGTTGCAGATCCATTCCAGCGCATCCGCCTTTTCTCTGATTCCGCGAACGATACCAACGATACCGAAGACCAGCAGGGCCACACCGATCAGGTAACCCGCAGCCAGAAGCGTCGCCAGCGGCGTGCACAGGCAGGCGATCCCCCCGCAGATCAACAGTATTCCAAGTAAAACACACAGTACAGTCATAACCCTTTTCCTCCTTTATTTAAAAAATGTAACTGTATAAAGTTTCATTCCTCTGTTAATAGGATGAAACACACTGCATGAAAGCGATTATAACATAAATGGCAGATACATGGCTAGCAAATCAATGACTTTTGCAGTTTCGATTATCAGATTGGATTCCGAATGCGATTATTCGTGCGAAAGTCACAGATCCGGGGCACCAGTCAGGAAGATTCATGTTATAATAACAAAAGAATGATACCAGACGGCGATAATCATAACGGAATGACAGTAATCCCATTCCGGATCATCGCATTGTACTCAGGATAAACCGGGAGGTAAGAGAATGAAAAGAGTGAAAGCACTATTGCGGCTGCTTCTGGCAACGTGCCTTGTTCTGGCGGGAACCGGCATCGCTGCGTACGCTTCGGATACAGGAGGCTGGGAACTGAGCAAGGCGCAATACTCCTTCCTTACGAAGGCACAGAAGAAAACCTACAAAAAGAATGTAAAAAAGTACATCAGTTCTGCTTTTACCCCGGTGGCACTTCTCGCCGAAAGCACGGAAGAGGGTGCCGATACGATCTATCTGTGCCAGGGCAAAACGCTCGGGACAAAACCGAAAAAGCCGGAGTCATACTGGTGTATCGTTACCGTAAGGAATAAGACGGAGAAAAAGGTATCTGCCGTCACCATAAGAAAGCTGAGCATCAGCGAGCCTGAGCTCAATGAGGAAGCGCGCAGCAGTGACGATGACAGCGAGCCGGTGATCCTTCCTCAGAAGAAGGATCTGAACGCGCTCCCTGCGGATGCGCGGAAGGTCTTCAAGAAGGCTCTGAAAAAATACGTCGGCCTGGATCTCCGGCCGGTCGCACTTCTCGGGACACAGCCTGTGGAAGGCACGAATTACCGGATCCTGTGCTACGGTAAGGGACATGGCACCTCGGATCTGTACATTCTGGATCTATACAACGATCTGAAAAACAAGGCCACCGTGGAATCGGTTGATCCGTTCAGCCTGGAGTCTTACTGTCCCTGACCCCAAAACGTCTGCCGCTCAGTTACAGGCCACACCCTGACCACTTTGCGGCAGCCGCATGGAAGTATATTGACCTTTATGGTACAAAAGTCGTATCATCGTATGTATTCTCAGGAAGCGCTGATCTAAACAGCGCTTCCTTCTGAATAAAAGACATCTTATCGGAGTATATAATTAAGAAAGGAGCTACAACATGAAGCTGAATCATTTACTGAAGCGATGCGCTCTGGCCGCTGCCGTGTGCACCGGCGTGATCTGTCTGTCAGTGCCGGCCCCGGCTGAGACCTATACTGCGGATAATGGCGTTCTGTCCATCGATCTTCCGAGCGAAAGCTGGAAGGTTGTGGAAGATCCGACAAAATGGATCGTCCTCAGCGACGGCGCCAACACACTTACCATAGAGCATTACGCCAACGGGGAAAAGCTGCCGGACATCACAGTGGCGGATGACCACTATGTCAATGTATTCCAGGCTGCCTATTCTACGCAGAATGAAGTCTTCCTGATCACGGGATCGGTCGTCGACGCTTCCAAGACCTCCGAGATCACGACCAGTATTCTCTCTGCGAAGGTGCTCAAGTATGACACAAAAACGGCAGTAAAAACAGGAGGAAGCGAACCGCCCGCCACCGGTCAGATCTCTATCACTCCTATGGACAAGACCATGTACGTAACCGGAGACTATCTGTACATCAGATCGGGTTGCTCCACCGATGATTCGGTTCTTGGGGGAGCCGTAACCGGAGATGCCGTAAAGATTACCGGTTCCGTCCAGCGGGATGGAAAGGATACCGGATGGTACCAGATCGCGTTTGGAAACGGGACAGGATTCGTCTCCTCCCAGTTCCTCTCCGATACACCGCCTGCAGGAGCCTCCGCCGGTTCCACGGCCGCACCGGCTGCTTCCGGATCTGCTCCCCAGCGTACAGGAACCGTGACAACCGTCTACGCGATGAGCGGAACGCCGGTCACGATCTACCTGTGCACCGATGGACAGTGGTATGACGCCAACAACGTGAAGTACACCTGGGAAACCACAGACCGCCTGACCTCAGCCGGAGGCGATTCCTTCACAACCAGCAACCCCGGAACAGGGGAATCGGATCTGGTGCAGTGTGAATACTGCCATCAGTGGTTCCATGCCGGCAATGATTACCGCAATCATGTATTCGCTGCCCATACGGGTGTCGATGATGATGATTCGGAGGATATGATACAGTGTGAGTACTGCGGCCAGTGGTTCGAGCCCGGTACCGATTACCGCAATCATGTGCTCGCTGTTCACACGAACGTTGACGATGATGACGACGATGTCGACGACGGGATCGATGACGGCTATGAGGATGATGACGACGATGAGGATGATGAGTAATGCGTGATAGCTCCTGAGATATTCTGCGAAATGACAGCGCCCGGTGAAAATACCGCGCACAGGTGGCCGTATAAGGTCTGTGTAAGGTTTTTCACCGGGCGCTGCCGGAAAGTATCGCTAACCCGCCAAAAGTCGATTACGGACTGTTCCGCGCTTTTGGCGCTGGTATCATCAAGTCATTAATCTGCAGATCAAATCACTAATCTGCAGATCCATTCCTCTGAGAGGTTTCTTCTCTTCCCATATGGCTCTCCATGATCTGCCTGACTTCATCGCCCGCATTCACGAAGGCATCTACGATCGCCGGATCGAAATGCTCTCCTCTCCCTTCCTTTATGATGCTCATGGCCTTCTCGAAGGGGAATCCGTCCTTATAGCTTCGCTTCGATACCAGGGCGTCAAACACATCGGCCACAGCCATGATACGCGCAGAGAGGGGGATATCCGTGCCGGAAAGGCCATCCGGATAGCCTTTCCCATTCCATTTCTCATGGTGATAATGCGCCAGGTTCCGGGCTTCCTGCAGATAGCCGGAATCGTCCTCCGATACCATGTCGATCGCGCTGGTGATGATCTCACTGCCGGCAGTCGTGTGGGTCTTCATGATCTCGAATTCCTCATCCGTCAGCTTGCCGGGCTTGTTGAGGATCGCATCCGGAACCTGAATCTTGCCGACATCGTGCAGCGGCGCCGAATCGATCACATCCTGTATAAATGCATCCGTCAGCTGGTCCTCATACACATGCTCTCTGCGAAGCTCCCGCATGATCACCCCTGTGTAAGCGGCGGTCTTGCGGACATGCTCGCCCGTATTCTGGTCACGGCTCTCCACCATATCCGCAAGCACAAGGATCATGCCGTTCTGAAGCCTGCCGATCGTCTGGGACTGCTTCTGCATCTGGGCAATATACATTGCCATGTTTTCGGTTGTAGCGGCCATATCGTGCGTATTCATCACGATCGCCTTATATAGATTCTCTATCTCATCTCCCGTATGGATTTCCAGATCCTCAATCTCCTGAACCGTCCTGATCCGGTCCTCCTTATTCTCATAACCGGCATGGCTCGCCACCATGGCCATGCTGTTGATCGGGACGATAACGCGATACTCCGCCAGCCAGATCACGATCGTAAGCGTCATGAGGATTAAGCCCAGGAACAGGGAGATCACCCGCGCCAGGAACTGATATCCATCTCTCGCGATATGATCCATATTGATATCAACCGCGGCGTAAGCCTGGCATTTTCCCTCTGCGTTATAGATCGGATCATATACCGTCAGCAGCCATCCATAGGTCTCATTGGAAGTAACCGGCTCGATGGGCTTCCCCGCCAGAAGCTCCGGAAGAAACTCCTCAAACGCATGGTCAAATGGAATGACGGTTCCGGGATCCTCCCCCGGCACTGTCTCGGTATCCGGGTCGAATACCACATGACACCCGTCTTCTTCAATCCGGTAAACATAACAGTATTCGATATATTCCGAACTGTCCATCAGCTTTTTCAGGACGAATTCCGATTCGGTATATCCCGGTACTGCCTCTCCTTTTTCAAGATATTCATCGATCTTCTCCGGATCGATCGACTCCCGGACAACCTGAACGACGCCCCTGGCGAACGTCTTCTGCTCCTCCATGGAAGCTTTCCGGAAATGAATGAAGCTGATCGCAGTGACAGCCAGGGCGGTAACCATCGTCGCAACTGCCACCAGCAGGATAATCTCTCTTCGCAGGGAGTGACGGCCCTTTCCCTCGATGTTTTTCTCCATCCCCTTGAGGGAGACCGGGCGCTGTTTCCAGCCGCTGTAGACAAACAGCTGCCTGATCCGTTCCGGAAGCAGGCGCAGGGTAAGGGCTACAATCAGAACCGTAATCGTCTTATCCAGAAGATCGATCAGCATGTCCGCGCAAAACTGTGACCAGAACTTGCTGAGCGGGCTGCTGTTGTAGATCCTGAGCGCAAGCGGCGCGGAGATCCCGGTTCCGAAGTCGAATCCATAGAGCGCCCAGGTAAGCACGGAGCCCAGTCCTCCGCCGATCAGCGCATAAGTAATGATGATAAGGGGAAGCTTGCTCAGCTTCCGGTAATACCCTTTCGATGCAAAGTACGTGGAACAGATCGCGATCAACATGGTCAGGGAGCTGTAGTAAGCCGTCGTAACATCACCGATCCCGTTGATGAGATTCGTCAGGAATCCGACCACGATTCCCGGAACATATCCTCCCAGCGCACCGGCAAGCGCACTTCCGATGTTATCCAGAAACAACGGTAGATGAAAGCCCAGCGCGATCCTGACGCCCACGAGATTGATCAGAAGCCCCACCCCGCATAGCAGCAGCGCAATCGTATTCCTGGATATGGCAGCCTTATTCTTTTCCTTCATAATGATCCCGTTCCATTTCCGTTCCTCATTGGCCGGGCATGATCCTGATGCCTGTCATGAAGCATGTTTTCCGTGTTCACGCATTCCCCGTTACAGCACATTATGAGTGTTCACGCATTCCTGAGGTAAGTGTGCTTCATTATAGCACGATTCCTGTAGACGTAAATCCCTCTATACTCTGATCACCCGTACGGTTACAGGTCTCATCCCGGCCTGCGGATGGCTTCCCCATCGCAAACCTGTAGCCCACTCCGGCCTTGTGCTGTACCTGCCGACTGGTGATCAGAGGCGGCTTGTATCAGGAGCCCTGTGTCTGTCAGAAAAGGTGGTCGG
>CAJOQO010000021.1 GCA_905236545.1 uncultured Lachnospiraceae bacterium | reverse complement strand
TTTTTCCTCTTTATCACATACCCTCAAGCCAATATGGTTCCTGCGGAAACACTGAACAGATCAGCATCTCCTAAAAGCACAGCGGTTTCGGTCCCTGATCCACATACTCCAGAGCTTCCCTCTTTGCCTGCGCGAATAAGTGCAGCCTTTCATCCGGGACAGTGAAAGACGATGCCTTCTCTCCCGCTTCAGGCGCCTCTGACCGGCAGCAGCGCTCCATCCTTCCAGATTTCCAGAACCGTTTCCTTTCCCGGCACCAGAACCTTGCGCAGCAGTACATCCATGATCATGCGGCCTGTCGCGTCGTCCTTCATGCGCGCGCTGCCGCACATCACGACAACATTCAGCGCATACAGGACGTGAAGCCGGCTGTAGACTTCTTCCAGGTCTTTCCTGCTTCCGAGCCCCAGATATTTCATAAAGAACAGATCCCCGGTCTCGCGCACCTGATCCACGTCCATGCCCATGTTTTTTGCATGCTTCTCCGGTTCCTTCGACTGAGGCCCCATGATCAGACCTCTGTAGGTGACTGCCAGATCGCAAAGGTATGATCCTTTCGACAGTCCCTCCACGTCGATGAGTACCAGATCCTCTCCCCTGAACATGATATTTCCGGGATGGAAGTCCAGATGCGCAAGGGTATCGGCATCCGGCATCCGGGTGACAAGGTCACATACCAGCGTAACCTCTTCCGGGCTGCACCATTTCACAAGCCCTTTTGCACAGGAGAGCCATTTGTCTTTCACCGTGGGGATCGCTGCCTCCCGGATCCGGGTTGCGTGCAGCTGCTTTGCTAGCGCAACATACCTGTCAACATATGCTTCGATCTGTTCCGGATGTTGATGGATCGCAGAACCCAGAGAAGAGGACAGCCTCTCAAGCACCAGGGCGAAAGCGTCTCCCACCCGCGCCATGCGGTAAACTCTGACGCAGGGAACGCCGCTCAGAAAGGCGATCCGCGAAAGGGCATACTCCTTCTGTACCTTTTCCAGGGGCGTTCCTTCCTTATAGACCTTGATGATGGTTTTTTCGTCAAGGAGATAAACGGTGCTGCCAAAGCCCTTTCCCACAACCGGACAGCCGGTGACGTCAACCGTCTCCAGATCTCCGGGGCCTCCCGTTTCCGGTTCCGGAGACGTTCCTCCCGGTTCCGGTTCCGAAGAGGTTCCTTCCGGTTCCGAAGACGGAACCGAAGCCTGCTCCCTGAGGTTCCGGTCTTCTCTCATCCGGTGAAGCGTCTCATAGACATATTCCGGAAGCCAGCTCCTGTGTCCCTCCAGATCTTCCCGGATCGCGGTGGAAGAGATTCTCTCCTGGCCTTCCTTCGTCTGTTCTCCTTTGAAAAAATACATCCCGGGGAACTCTTTCTGAAACACCGGAATCAGCTTCTCATAATCATCACCGAATACAAAGCCGCTCACAGGCTCTCCGACAGAACGCACGGCAGATCTTATAAAATCAAAGAAGTCTTCCATCGTATAAGTCTTGCCCTTCACAGCCGGATTCTCCATTCTGTGGATGACAAGACGCCCGCCCACTTCTTCATTGATCCGGTCGAACCAGCCTTTTTTTGTTTCCCAGTCAACCAGCTCCACGCTTTCATTGTACCGTACGAACATATGCAGTACATCAAAGCACTCAAGTGCCAGCCGGATTGTCTTAATATGGGCGACATGAGGCGGGTTAAATGATCCCGGAAATACAGCGTTTCCACCGACATGTGTACTCATTCTCTCATCCCTTTCCGTCATCGGCAAAGCTGTACAGCTTTTCAAACCGATCCTCGTTAAACTGCCTCGCCAGCGATACGCCTCCACAATGGCAGGAATACATAAATACTTCACAGCGGGACAGCATATAGATGGCGTACAGATAATTCACCGTTGCATCTTCCACAAATACATCATACTCTTTGCCGGGATGGCGGGCGCGGTCAAGCTCACTGATCGTTGTCATTTCCTCACGGAAATCGGAGACACGGTAGCGCTCCTGCGATACGCAGAGGATCTTTCCTTCAAAAGCGCTCAGCATCCCATCGAGCAGATCGCCATCCTCGGTCGCAAGAAAGATCTTGTCGCAGCCGTTCTCTTCAAACCACTGCGCGATGACAGGCGCCACATCGGCAACGCTCCGCGGGCGGCTGCTTCCGCCCATGGCGGACGTAACGTAGTCGCTGCCGCGCAGCAGGACGCCCAGCAGACGGCGGCCGCGGATCACGGCATCCGCATATTCCTTCATTTCCTCCAGGAAAGAAGGCTGAAGGACGGACAGATCCAGATCCCCCTTTCTCCTGAGCATCTTGGCATACATGACAGAGTAATAATTCACCACCCGGATCGTGTTCGTATCGTCCGCATCCTCCGGGGTGAACGGAAGCTTCACATATTTGCGAAGCATCTCATCCGGATACCGGGTACAGCCCGGCTTCAGGGTCACCTGCATGCCCTTCGCTCCGAAAAATGCCATGCCGCGGCCGTAGGCAAGCAGGATGCTTCCGATTCCCTCCGTCCGGGGCACCAGGAATTCCACATACTTTACATCCTTCAGATCCAGGGGCGTCAGCCATTGAAAGAAGAAGACATGGTGAAACAGCACCATGGCGTCCAGCCGCGTAAAATCCCCGTCAAAAGAAGACGGAACAAACCGGCCGAAGACCGGAAGCGCTCCGGCAGGCGGACGGTCGCTGCGGACGAGCCTTGTGTGGGGGCGGATAAACCAGTCTATCCGCCCGTCGGCAAAGAACACCGTCTTGTCCGTATACGCAAGCAGGATCCGGGCCAGAACCACACTGTATTCGCTCACCTGTTCAAACCAGACACTGTCATAATCCCGGAACAGATCCAGACACAGGGCTTCCCGTCTCTCCTCATCATAGGTCAGGTAGGGCGGGAACAACGGCATCTCTTCAAAGAGCTTCGAATGCACATACAGCTCGCTCGCCTCCGCCCAGGACTGATTGTCCTCATAAACGAGACCATAAAGAACGTGCCCGTCCCCGTCCGCCACACAAAAATGCCTCTCGCCCGCGCATACATGCGCCAGTGCCTCATGAAAGACCCCGGGGCCATGCCGGAGCTGACGGTAATTCACATTTTCAGGAACCTCGCACAGATTCAGCATTCTTCCCCCTTCTCCTTCTCCGGCGCATCTGTTTTCTCTTCCGTTTCCAGAAGCCGCGCTGCCGCCTCCCGGAAGGATGCGTGGAAGGCCTCTATCCGCTCCTTTGAATACCATCCGGTATTGTACCCGCAGTACCAGGTAAGGGATTCATTTCCCCTTATGTCGATCAGACCGGTGACCACCTGATTGTCCTGCCCCATCTTCATGGGCACGCGCTCTGCAATAATGGCCGAAAGAGGCCCAAGGTCAAACGTATCCTTCTGATAATTGAATACCACCGTATTGCAGGATGACGCAGGATGCTGCTGTCGAAATGGATATACGCAGTGGGCAAGGCCAAAATTGAGCTGCTCCCGGACCTCATTCAGGATCTCCTCTGCTGTCCATGCTCTGCCCATATCAAGATACACCGGAACGTAAGTGGCGAACATGCCCACAGCCTGTCTCTTCGCTTCCTGATCCCGGCCATGATAGGCTGAATAAACCAGCGCTTTTTTCCCGGCGTTCAGCCCGGCCGCCGCCATCACCGTTGCCGCCAGAAACAGGGCGCTTCCTCCATCCTGCGTTCTTCTCTGCTCCCGATGTCCCGTCAGGATCGCGTTCTTCCCGTCCGGCCCCGTGAGATCCGGCGTGAGAACCAGCGTACCGGGGGCAGTATCGAAACGTTTGTCATAGAACTCCTTCGCCTCCCGGTTTACCGGCGCCGTCTCATCGCGCTGTGTCTTTCCGAGCTGCTCAAGGAAATACGGATAATAATCCTCAGGGATCGGATAATCCGCATCCTCATAGCACAGCCAGACCTGTTCCCTCATCAGCGTAAGCGAGGTTCCGTCCGCAATGCTGTGATGAAAATCCCAGAACAGATAATCCGCCGAATCCGTGTGATAGAGCGCACGGCGGTGAAGCGCCTTTCCCGGTCCATCGAAAGGCCGGACAAGGTGATCCTTCTCCCTCTCAAACGCTTCATCAGACATTGTGATGATCTGCGTCGGCTCAAACAGATGCGCGTCAAATACCTGATACCACGCTCCGTCCGTTTTCCGGAAGAAGGATAAGAGCACCGGATGCGCGCGGAACACCCTGTCAAGAGCGGTGCGCAGGCTGGCAAGGTTCACCCCTTCCTTAAGCTTGAAAAGCTGCGGGATATTGTAGGTAAGTGCGTCCGGCTGTTCCTCAAGCTGGCGCAGATGCTCCAGCTGTTCATACAGTATCGGCTGCGGACGGCTCATGGCAGCGCGTGACAGCTCGCCCAGATTGCCCGAAGAAATCTGTCCTGCCTCCCAGGCTTTTGCCAGATTGCGCGCCGTCCTGTTCTGATACAGCACGGAAAGCGGGAGCTCGACTCCTGCGTCCGCGCACAGTCCCAGCAGGACGATTGCTCCCATGGAATCTCCGCCGATCTCGTAAAAGTCGTCCTCGGCGCCTACCCTGTCCAGATGCAGCGCCTTCTCCATCAGACTGCACAGCAGTTTTTCCTTCTCCCCCTCCGGCGCTGTATACGTCTGTCTGACGGTTCCCATCTCCGGCTCCGGAAGCTGCTTTCTCACAAGCTTGCCGTTCGCATTGTGGGGGAACTCGTCCAATGCCATGTAATGGGAAGGAATCATATAATCCGGCAGATGTTCGTGCAGACTCTCCAGGCTGCAGGTAAGCTTTTCCCCGTCCCAGATCTTCAGGCGCTGAGCCTCCTCCTTCAGGAAATAGACACAGATGAACGCCCGTCCCGTGCCTGTAAAGCCTCTTGCCACAACCTCCTCCAGGCCGGTGGCCTCACGCACCCTCCGTTCGATCTCGGCAGGCTCGACCCGGTTTCCATTGATCTTGAACATATCGTCCAGACGGCCGATAACATAATACAGTCCGCTCTCATCCCTGCTGACCAGGTCATTGGAATGAAAGACCCCGTCCCTGATGGCATGGGCTGTCTTCTCCGGCTGGTTGATGTACTCCCGCAAGAAGAGGCTTCTGTAACACAGCTCGCCCTTTCCCGGTCCGATGATCCGCCTTCCCTCTTCGTCCTCCAGATGCAGATCCGAATACGGCATCAGAGAGATTCCGACAGGCGCGGTGGCATACGCGTGCTCCAGAATGGTTCCGGCAATCAGGAAGCCTGCCTCCGACATGCCGTAGGTATTGTGAATGACGGGCACCCCGCCCGGAAAATACACCTCACTGGCCGGCTCCCCTGCGACGACGACTTCCTTCAGGCTCGGCGCAGGATGACGATACATCCGCACGTAAGAGGGCGTCATAAAGATCTTCTCGATCCTGTGATCCTCGATAAAAGAAGCGAGGAGGCTGAGGTTGCGGACCACGTCCCGCCTGATGATGTGGACGGTAACAGCGCTCAGGAAGCGGGGAATGCCGTAAACAACCATCGCGGCAAAGTAGAAGGGCTCCATCTCTCCCTCCTGCAGCTCCGGATATTCGTCTCTTTCCGGCACTTCAGCGGCACCGGCATCCAGGCTGCCGTATTCATGCAGCACTCCCTTCGGGTTTCCGGTAGAGCCGGAGGTGTAGACTGCATAACAGGCATCATGAACCTCTGTCTTTTCATAACCGGGCAGATACTCCTCCTGCTCCATGATCTGCTCATACAGCGTTTCATCGAGCACACAGCTGCATGCGGCATCCTCCCGGATAAAAGCGATCCGCTGCGCGGGATAGGTATCCTCCAGGGGGACAAAGGCAGCTCCGGCGCGCAGAACCCCTCCCAGGCAGGAATAGAAGGCTGCACAGCGCGGCATCACGACCTGAACCATCGACTCTCTGCCCACGCCGTGTCTCTTCAGATAATGGTAAATCTTCCCGGATTCCCGGTCCAGATCCGCATAGGTCAGAGTCCGCTTCTCATCGACGAGAGCCGGGCGGCTGCCATAGCGCCGTACGATCCCGGCCATACGGTCCATAAAGCGGGGAGCACGGGCCAGTCTTCCGAACAGGCTCAGCCCGATCCCGCACGCCTCCATCACCTCCTGCAGGGCATCCTGATACGCTGTCTCTTCAAAGCTCTGGTCAAAGGTAAGATAGCAGAGGTTTCCTGCGGTAATCAGGGTAACCATCAGGGGCACGCCCGCGTAAGCATGAAACTCCGCTCCGATGATATGTCCGGCAGCCTGCTGTGCCGGCTGAAGCCTGATCCTGCTGAAAACGATCGGTGCTGAAAAGAGATCCATGACGCCTTTGACGTCCCGGGAAGGCTCATGCCTGAGCCATTCTCCGATGAGGCGGCTGAACCTGGCCACACATTCCCTGTCCTTCTGGGATCCGATCTGCCGGTCAACCTCCCGGAGGATCTCATCCACCCGGCCATCGGCTGCTCTGGAAGCTTCCACGCCTGTCAGTGCCTGCGGCAGGCTCGCGTTCAGGAACGTATCCGGAGCCCCGAGGATCCTCCTGCTGTCAATCGGGCATCTCACACAGACCGGGGCGCTGTTTTCGGGATACGTACGCTGAATCGCCATGGAAAGAAAAGTCACCATGGCGTCTGTGACCGAGCATCCGTGCTCCCTGCAGAACGTCTGAAGCTCCGCTCCCGAGAATACCGCCAGGGTGCTCTGTGTCCTGTCCCCCTCATCCGCGCCGGGGAATTTGAAATACCGCTCCGGCATCCCTGTTCCGGGAACAGAATCCTCCGCCAATCCCCTGGACATCTCCACCAGGTCAACGGCGCGGTCCGCAGCGTCCTTATTCCCCGATGCGCCGGAGGAGGCCGGATCGTCTCCGTAATAGGCCGTCAGAAGCGCCTCCAGAAACCACCTTGTACCCGTTCCGTCCGTCAGGCCATGATGCACCGCCAGATGCAGATCCCGCCTGCCGCACACCAGGCAGAACAGATGGCCGCCTGTCTCTTCCCCGCCCAGCCGCTCCGGCATCTCATCAAAAAGAACTGCCGGAGTCAAGTTCGGAACATACCACATGCCGCCCTCTTCCATCGTCATGCCCATCCCCATATAAGGACAGACCTGCAGCGCGGCATCAAGCGCCTCCTGCATACGCCTGCGGTCGATCTCCTGGTTAAGGGTGATCTTCCATTGGATCGAATACCTGACGAGACAGTATTTCTCCCCCTTAAACATCAGTCCCGAGGTCGTTCTGATCCGGTCATTTCTGTTATTCATGCTCTTCCTCTCCTCGTCTGTATAGATTTCCTGTTAAACTCACTGACAAAATGACCTGCTGTTTCGTTAGTGAGCCTGAGCCTCCATCGCGTCCGACGCCGCCGCGTACAGCGCTGCGTATTTCCCTCCAAGTTTCATCAGCTGTTCATGGGTACCGGTCTCCGCCACATCACCGTCTTCCATGTACAGGATCAGATCGGCGCTGCGTATCGTAAACAGACGATGCGCAATTACGAAGCAGGTACGGCCCTTCATCAGCTGTTCCATGGCTTTTGTGATCACGTATTCCGTCCGGGCGTCCACCTGGGAGGTTGCCTCATCCAGAATCAGGATCCTCCGGTCCGCCAGAGCAGCCCGCGCGATCGAAAGGAGCTGGCGCTCTCCGGCGGAAAGAGCAGCCGACTCATCGCTTACGTGGGTATCGTATCCATCCGACAGCCTCCCGATAAAGCCGTCGCACCACGTCAGCCGGGCTGTCTCCCTGATCTGTCCGTCTGTGGCGTCCTTAAGGCCATAGCTGATATTGTCCCGGATCGTTCCGTCAAAGATCCAGCTGTCCTGAAGAACGATCCCGGCCGCCTCCCTCAGCGAACGCCGGTTCAGGGAGCGCACATCGACTCCGTCAATCCGGATCGCGCCGCCCTGTATCTCATAAAAACGCATCAGCAGGTTGACGAGCGTCGTCTTGCCGGCTCCGGTGGGACCGACAATTGCCACCGTCATGCCGGGACGGACAGAAAAGCTGACATCCCGCATAAGCGGATGGTTCTCCTCATAGGAGAACCGCACATGTTCAAACTCAATGGCGCCTTTCAGCCCCTTCACATCCAGCTGTGCTTTCTGGTCCTCGTTCTCTTCTTCGGTCTCGTCCAGCAGTTCGTAGATCCTCTCCGCGCAGGCCATCCCCTGCTGAATGGTATTGACGCCGGCTGAGATCGTGAGTACGGGCGAGATCAGCATATTGCCGAAGAGCAGGAACGCCTGAAATTCTCCGAGCGTAAGAGCGCCTTTGAGCACCAGGTATCCGCTCAGAATGCTGCACACAATGTAGCTGATATTATTCACCGCTGTGAGCGATACAGGGATCAGTCCCGTCAGGAACTGGGTTCCGCGGTTTGCTTTGTCAAAACCCTCCAGAAGCGTATCAAACTCCTTCAGCAGCGGCTCCTCGCATCCGTACGCCTTGACCACGGGATGGGAATCGCACGTGTCCGCCACCCTGGCGGAAAGGCTCCCCAGTGCGCGCGCACGGTCCTTTGCCATCTTCCTGGTCCGCTTCACCACAGTCGTGCTCATGAGCATGCCCAGCGGGAAGACGATCAGGTAAGCCAGGGATAA
>CAJOQO010000020.1 GCA_905236545.1 uncultured Lachnospiraceae bacterium | reverse complement strand
GTTGCTCATACGAACCTTGATTCTGTGCTTCGATAAATCGAGCACAGAATCAAGAACCGCATGGCAACCGCACAGGTAGAAAATATTCGTTACTATGAATAGGAACAAAAAAATTCAGCTTTGCAGAAAATCTGGCAGATCGTCCCTGAAACAGGGACGGCTGCCGGATTTTTTTAGCATATTTAAACATTTTTCAATTGCAATACAACATGATTTTTGTTGCATAATGACAGGGAAATGCGTTGGCAGGATCAGCCGGATTGTTGACACCTGATTGGTTCATTGCTATACTGGTTCTGTAACTGTGAAAATGTTTGTTGAGATGTGATGACACATTAGGAGGAAGGGTGTATGAGAAAGTTCATTGCGTTAACACTGAGTGCACTGATGACAGTATCACTCTCCGGAGCTGCATTTGCGGCTGAGACAGAGAGCCTTGCATCAATACCGGAATCGATGCCGGAAGATTTCAAGGCCGGATTCATTTTCCTGCATGATGAGAATTCCACTTATGACCTGAACTTCATCAACGCTGCGAAGGATGCGGCCGGACTGCTTGGGCTGACCGAGGATCAGATCATTCTGAAGACAAACGTCCCGGAAGGACAGGAGTGCTATGAAGAGGCCATGGATATGGCGGATCAGGGCTGCAGCATCGTATTCGCGGACAGCTTCGGCCACGAGGACTATATGATCCAGGCTGCGCAGGAAGCTCCGGATGTCCAGTTCTGCCATGCGACCGGAACCAAGGCACACACCGAAGGACTTGATAACTACCACAACGCGTTTGCGTCCATCTATGAAGGAAGATTCCTGGCGGGTGTTGCCGCAGGCATGAAGCTGAACGAGATGATCGAGAACGGCGATATCACCGAGGACGAAGCAAAGGTCGGATATGTCGGTGCTTTCACCTACGCGGAAGTGATCTCCGGATTCACCTCCTTCTTCCTGGGTGTGAGACATGAGTGCCCGAGCGCGACGATGGAAGTTACCTTCACGGGATCCTGGTATGATGAGACTGCCGAGAAGGAAGGCGCGAACACGCTGATCGAGGACGGCTGTGTCCTGATCTCCCAGCATGCGGACTCCATGGGTGCCCCGACAGCCTGCGAAGCGGCAGGAGTGCCGGATGTTTCCTACAACGGATCCACCATCGACGCGGCTCCGAACACCTATATCGTTTCTTCCAAGATCAACTGGGCTCCGTACTTCGCTTCCGCGATGGTTGCGGCTGCCATGGGCGAGGAGATCCCTGTTGACTATACCGGAACGCTTGCTACCGGTTCCGTGGAGCTGACCGATCTGAATGAGAATGTTGCCGCTGAGGGAACTGCCGAGGAGATCGAGGCGGTCATGGCCCAGCTGGAAGACGGAAGCCTGCAGGTATTCGATACTTCCACGTTCACCGTATTCGGTGAGCCGCTGGAGGATGGCTTCGAAGCAGACGTTGACACGGATCCGGACTACACGCCCGATACCGTGGTTGTCTCGGATGGATATTTCCACGAGTCCGAGTACAGATCGGCTCCTTATTTTGGCCTGTTCTATGATGAAGAAGGAAACGGATTCCCGATCGACGGAATCACGCTTCTGGATACTGCGTTCTAAGATAGTCCTTAACCGCAATGAGGCAGTGCAGAGGATCCCATCTGTACTGCCTCTTCTGTTCTCGCATATAGCCGGAGGAGTAACGTTGTGGATAACAGAGTACCGGCCGTCAGAATGCGCGGCATAACGAAAACATTTGCTGGAAAGGTTGTTGCGAACAAAGACGTTTCCATCGATATTCAGAGAGGGGAGATTCTGTCCCTCCTGGGGGAAAACGGATCCGGAAAGACGACCCTGATGAATATGCTTTCCGGAATCTACTGCCCTGACTCAGGGCACATCGAGGTGGATGGCAGAGAAGTCAGCATCCGATCCCCGAAAGATGCCCTGGCCCTGGGAATCGGTATGATCCATCAGCATTACAAGCTGGTGGATGTCATGACGGCAACCCAGAATATCATTCTCGGACTGAAAGAAGAAAAGTATGACCTGAAGGCAGCATCCGCCCATATCCGCGAGATCTGCGAGCGGTACGGATTCGACCTGAATCCGGAGCAGAAGGTCTATGATATGACGGTGTCGCAGAAGCAGACGGTCGAGATTGTCAAGGTTCTGTACCGCAATGCGGACATCCTGATCCTGGATGAGCCCACCGCTGTCCTGACGCCCCAGGAGACGGAGAAGCTGTTCGTCATCCTGCGAAACATGAAAAAGGATAATAAGGCTGTCATCATCATCACCCATAAGCTGAATGAGGTGCTTGAGATTTCGGACCGTGTGGATATCCTCCGCGCGGGCGAGTTTGTGGGCAGCCTCAAGACGAGCGAGACCAATGCGCAGGAGATGACGGATATGATGGTCGGCCGCGCGGTTACCCTGAACATCAACCGTCCGGAGCCGAAGAATCCGGAGCCGAGAATCGTCATCTCCGGCCTGACGGTAAGAAGCGAGGAAGGCCTGCTCAAGCTGGACGATGTGTCATTTACAGTGAATTCCGGAGAGATCCTGGGAATCGCCGGCATCTCAAACAGCGGCCAGAAGGAGCTGCTGGAGGCGATCTGCGGACTGCAGCCCGTGGAGAAGGGCGGCATCACCTATATCGGGCCGGACGGGAAGAAGATCAGCCTGATCGGGAAGGATCCGCTGGATATCCAGAGGCTGGGCGTTGCCCTTTCCTTCGTTCCGGAGGACCGCCTTGGCATGGGCCTTGTGGGCAATATGGATATGACGGACAACATGATGCTGCGCTCTTTCCGGCAGGGAAAAGGGCTGTTTGTGAACCGTACCAGGCCGAGGGCTGTCGCGACCCATATCAAGGATTCCCTGGAGGTTGTGACGCCGGGGCTTTCCACTCCTGTCAGGCGCCTGTCCGGCGGCAATGTCCAGAAGGTTCTGGTCGGACGGGAGATTGAGACCGCTCCTTCGGTGCTCCTGACCGCGTACGCGGTGCGCGGGCTGGATATCAACTCCTCCTATGTGATCTATGATCTGATGAACCAGCAGAAGGAGAAGGGCGTGGCGGTCGTCTATGTCGGTGAAGACCTCGATGTCCTCCTGGAGCTCGCGGACCGGATCGTTGTGCTGTGCGGAGGGAAGGTTTCGGGCATCCTGGACGGCCGGACTACGAACAAGTACGAAGTCGGAAGCATGATGACAACGCTTGGAGGAGGTGAGGCGAAATGAATGAGAAGAAGAGAGGGCCTCTTGCCCATATCGTAAAACGTCCGGCCATCTCCTGGAAGGAAGCGTTTCTGATCCGTGCCCTTGCGATTGCCGCGGCGATCGGCGTCTGCGCGCTGGTGACCTTCCTGCTGACCGGCGATGATCCGCTGAGCGTCTTCCGGACGATCTGGGAGGGAAGCTTCGCGTCGGAGAGAAGATTCTGGGTGCTGCTGCAGAACGTTTCGATCCTGCTGATCATCTCTCTTGCGATGGCGCCGGCGTTCCGCATGCGCTTCTGGAATATCGGAGGCGAGGGCCAGGTCATGATGGGCGTGCTTGCGACGTCGAGCTGCATGATCATGCTCGGCGGAAAGATTCCAAACGCCCTGCTGATCGTGATTGAGATCGTCGCAGCCATCGCCGCCGGCGCGATCTGGGCCGCGATCCCCGCTTTTTTCAAGTCAAAGTGGAATACGAACGAAACCCTGTTTACCCTGATGATGAACTACGTGGCGACGCAGCTGGTCGCTTACTTCATCATCGTATGGGAATCTCCGAGAGGCTCCGGAAAGATCGGCATCATCAACCAGTCCACACAGTATGGCTGGCTGCCGCAGATCGGCGAGTACAAATATCTGCTGACGGTAATCGTGGCCGCGGCTCTGACGGCCGTGATCTATATCTACATGAATAAGAGCAAGCACGGCTATGAGCTGGCGGTTGTCGGTGAGAGTGAGCGGACTGCGCGCTACATCGGTATCAAGGTCGGCCGCGTTTTTGTCAGAACCATGCTTCTTTCAGGTGCGATCTGCGGTATCGCAGGTCTCCTGATGGTCGGAAGTACGGATCACACGATGACGACGACGCTCGCGGGCGGCCGCGGCTTTACGGCCGTCATGGTTGCCTGGATGGCCAAGTTTAACCCGGTCGGAATGATCTTCACCTCCTTCCTGCTGGCATTTCTGTCAAAGGGCGCGGGTGAGGTCGCTACACAGTTCGGCCTGAACCAGAGTTTCTCGGATATCCTCAGCTCGATCATCATCTTCTTCCTGATTGGCTGCGAGTTCTTTATCCAGTACAGGATTATGTTCCGGAAGGAGGAGAAGTAAGCTATGTTTGATATTGTATCCTTCATTCCCCGTGCGGTTGCGCAGGCGACTCCGCTTCTTCTTGGATCCACAGGCGAGACGCTCACAGAGAAGAGCGGCAACCTGAACCTCGGTATCCCGGGCATCATGTACGTCGGCGCCATCTCAGGCGTCATCGGCGCATTTTTCTATGAGCAGAAGGTTGGCTCCGTGGAAAATGCGAATGCTTTTCTTGCGATCATGATCCCGATGGCATGCTGTCTGCTGGGCTCCTTCCTGATGGGCCTTCTGTACTGCTTCCTGACGGTTACGCTGCGCGCGAACCAGAACGTGACGGGTCTTGCCATGACGACCTTCGGCGTCGGCTTCGGAAACTTCTTCGGAGGTTCCCTGATCAAGCTGACCGGCTCTGACGTTCCGTCCATTGCGCTGTCGATCACCCACCAGTTCTACGCGGCGAAGCTTCCGTTCGCGGATAAGACCGGCGTGTTCGGAAAGCTGGTATTCAATTATGGCTTCCTCGTGTACGTTGCGATCGTGATTGCCCTTTCCGCCTCTTTCTTCCTGAACCGGACCAGAAGGGGCCTGCAGCTCCGGGCGGTCGGTGAGAACCCGGCAACCGCGGACGCGGCCGGCATCAACGTCGGTGCGTACAAGTACTGGGCGACCTGCGTCGGTTCCATGATCGCCGGCCTGGGCGGACTGTACTACGTGATGGACTACGCGTCCGGCGTCTGGTCGAACGATGCGTTCGGTGACAGAGGATGGCTCGCGATCGCGCTGGTTATCTTCACGATCTGGAGGCCGAATGTCAGTATCCTGGCATCGCTTCTGTTCGGCGCGCTGTACATCCTGTACCTGTACATTCCGACCGGCACGAACATGGCCGTCAAGGAGATCTACAAGATGGCGCCCTTCGTCGTGACGAT